>JAOUIN010000016.1 GCA_029883965.1 Betaproteobacteria bacterium | reverse complement strand
CGATGAAAACGCTGACGCCGGAACAGTGGCAGGGCTAAGTCTTATTCATGGATAAGTTGGTCATCGAAGGCGGCGTTCCGCTGTCAGGAACGGTCACCATCTCCGGCGCGAAGAACGCCGCGTTGCCGATACTTACGGCAGCGCTGCTGACCGGTGAAGCACTGATCGTTGAAAACGTGCCGCATCTGCGCGATGTGTCGACCATGCTCAATCTGCTGATGCAGATGGGCGTGACCACATCGCTGGATGAGAAGGGCGGCGTGGAACTGCGCGCCGAAAAAATAACCGACCCGGTGGCGCCGTACGAACTGGTGAAAACCATGCGCGCATCGGTGCTGGTGCTGGGGCCGCTGGTCGCGCGTCTGGGCGAGGCGCGGGTGTCGCTCCCTGGCGGCTGCGCCATCGGCCTGCGCCCGGTGGACCAGCACCTGAAGGGATTGCAGGCGATGGGCGCGACCATCGCCATGGAAGAGGGTTACATGATTGCGCGCGCGGGCCGGCTGAAGGGGGCGCGCATCTGCATGGATCTTGTGACCGTGACCGGCACCGAGAACCTGATGATGGCGGCCACGCTGGCCGACGGCGTTACCGTCATCGAGAACGCCGCACGTGAACCGGAGGTGCCCGACCTTGCCGCCTGTCTGACGGCGATGGGGGCGAAGATCAGCGGTGCCGGCACCGACGTGATTACCGTTGAAGGGGTCGAGCGCCTGCACGGTGCGCGTCACAGCGTGATGCCGGACCGAATCGAGACCGGCACTTTCCTGGTTGCGGTGGCGGCCACCGGCGGCGACGTCAGGCTGACCGGTGTGCGACCCGATACGCTCGATGCCGTGCTCGGTAAACTCCGTGAAATGGGCGTAAGCATCGAAACCGGCAGCGACTGGATACAGGTCCGGGCCAATGGTGCGAAAAAAGCCGTCAATGTGCGCACGGCGCCATACCCGGCGTTTCCGACCGACATGCAGGCGCAGTTCATGGCGCTGAACAGCGTGGCACAGGGTGCGTCGCGCGTTGTCGAAACCATATTCGAGAACCGCTTCATGCATGTGCAGGAACTGCAGCGGCTGGGCGCGAATATCGAGGTCGAAGGCAATACTGCGGTAATCAAGGGCGTTGCCGGATTGAATGGCGCAACCGTGATGGCGACCGACCTGCGCGCCTCTGCCAGTCTTGTGGTTGCCGGGTTGATCGCGCGGGGCAAAACGACCATTGAGCGGATTTACCATCTCGATCGCGGTTACGAGCGCATCGAAGAGAAATTGTCGAAGCTGGGTGCACGCATCCGGCGGGTGAACTGAGGACGGGAACATGGCCACGCGCGATTACGCCCTGAACAAACTGTTCTTTGACCTGCAGGATCCGGCGAAGGCGGCTGAATACCGCGCGGGACGTGCTGCGGTGCTCGACCGTTATGTACTGAGCCCCGAGGTGCGCGCCGCGGTCGAAGCGGATGACGTCGGTTATCTGGCCGGGCTGGTCAATCCGTACCTGCTGCGGTTTTATTTTCTGGTCGCGGGCATGCCCGATGACGAATTCATGAAGCGCATCCGCGCAACCGGAGGACCACATGGCTAAGCTCGCCGGTGTTTATGCAGCGAGCCACGGGCCGCTGATCATCCGCAAATGGGACAGTGTCAGCGCTGCGCACAAAGAGGCGCTGACCGGCGCGTTCGATGAGCTGGGTCGCCGCATCAGGGCGGCTCGACTTGATGCATTGGTGATCATTTCACCCGACCACTGGGTCAATTTTTTCATCGACAACCTGCCGATGATCTGCGTCGGCGTCGGCGAAACGCATGCCGGGCCCAACGAGCCATGGATGATGAAGGAATTCCCGCACGAGACCATGCCGGGGCATCCACAGCTCGCGCGCCACATCCTCGATACCGCGCTCGCTTCGGGATTCGAGCCGTCGGTGTCGCACCGGATGATCCTCGATCACGGTTTCTGCATCCCGCTGCTGAAGGCGGGCGTAAATCCGTTGCCGATCGTGCCCGTGGTGTTCAACGATATCGAGCCGCCGTTTCCGACCGTGTCACGCTGCTACGCCTGGGGTGAAATGCTCGCCCGTGCAATTGCGACCATGCCCGGCGATCTGCGCGTCGGCGTGCTCGGCAGCGGCGGCCTCAGCCATTCCATCGGTGAGGCGACGATGGGCCTGATCGAAGAAGAATTCGACCGCGAATGCATTAACCATTTCGAGCAGGGCGATCCCGCGGCGTTGTGTGAATTTTTGACGCAGCGCCTGCCGCAGGTCGGCAACGGCGGCTCCGAAATCCGCAACTGGGTGGCTGCACACGGCGCGGCCGGCGGGCGCGGGTTCGAGCTGATCAATTACAGCGCGGTGCCCGAAGTCATCGTCGGCTGCGGTTTCGCAGCGTGGAATCTGCACGCCTGATGGCGTGGGCGTTGCCGCGCGAGTATCATATAAAATATTGATTTAATTGATATTTATATCGACCTGTTGAGGCCGCATACCGGATCTGCTCAGGTCACGACGCAGGAGTCCGACCATGACTGGACCATCCCTCAGCGACGAATTGCTCCCCGGCAATGACTGTTTCGGCTGCGGGCCGGCCAACCCGCACGGCCTGCACATCACGGTGCGCCTTGACCCGGCGAACCCCGATTGCATATTGGGGGAGTTTCATCCGCAGCCGCACATGACCGGCTTTCCCGGCATCACCCACGGCGGCGCCATTTACACCGCGCTCGACTGCATGGCGAGCTGGAGCGGCATGGTGTTGCGCAATACCAAAGCCATTTGGATCCTGCGGTCGGCAACCATGAAGTACCACCGGCCCGCGTTTCAGGGCAGGACGCTTGCGCTGTCGGCGACCGTGCATGTGGAAAGCGATGATTTGTGGACAGCCATCGAAGTCCGCGCCGAAGCGCGCGATGCCGGGAACATTCTGCTGGCTGAAGGCGCATTCAAGGTGATTCCGCTGCCCCCGGAGAAATTCAAGGCCATGACCGGCATACCTGAACTGCCGGGGAATTGGGAGAAACTATTCAGTGGCGAAGGCTGAATGATGGTGGAGAGTGGTCCATCAATTTGCTGAAGCCATGTTTCGGTAGACACACGGGTGACTTAGATGGCGGGCAACCCACAGAGGATGTCCGCTATCGGCTGCGGATTCAACCGGTCGGTCACTCCTGCAGTCAATTCCGTAATTGCATACATTTTTTTGACTTTTATCAAACAAAATCAGGAAAAGGAGTAACCGCCGATGAAGAGTTTTCGTTCGGGGCTTTTTTGGAATATGCTTCTCGTAGTGTCAATCGCATTTCAGAATTTCACGGACGTGGCGCCCCAATTGGGGGGATCTTTTGCTGCCGCGTCTGGGTAAGGTGGGGCGTTATGGGCAAACAACTGATGGCCAAGACTAAGAATCAGCATGCCGTGAAGGCCAAAACGGTTGATCCGAAGCGGGGGACCGCGGTGCCCGAGAAGCTGAGTCCGCTTGCCGATCCCAAAGTGAAGAAGAAGAAGCGCAACAAATTCTACGCGGACGAGTTGCGCAGCCTGCATATCGAACTGGTCAAACTGCAGGAATGGATCAAGCACGAGGGTCGCAAGGTCGTGGTTTTATTCGAAGGCCGCGATGCCGCAGGCAAGGGGGGCGTTATCAAGCGCATCGTCGAACCGCTTAATCCCCGCACTTGCCGCGTGGTAGCCCTCGGTACGCCAACCGAGCGTCAGAAAACCGAGTGGTATTTCCAGCGCTACTGTGCCATGTTGCCAGCAGCTGGCGAATTGGTGTTGTTCGACCGTTCCTGGTACAACCGTGCCGGCGTCGAGCGCGTCATGGGATTCTGCTCCGACGCGGAATACTGGGAGTTCTTGCGCTCCTGTCCGGAATTCGAGCGCATGCTGGTGCGTTCGGGCATCACCATCGTGAAATACTGGTTTTCGGTCAGCGATGAGGAGCAGGAACGCCGCTTCAGGTCCAGGGTCGAGGACCCGACAAAACGCTGGAAGCTCTCGCCGATGGACATGGAAGCGCGCAACCGGTGGCAGGAGTACTCGCGAGCCAAGGACGACATGCTCGTCCATACCGATATTGAGCAGGCAAGGTGGTACGTGGTGAATTCGGACAACAAGAAGCGCGCCCACCTCAACTGTATTAGCCACTTCTTGCGCCTGCTTCCCTACAAGGATGTAACGCCTAAAAAGATGAAACTTTCCCCGCGAAAGCCGGAAAAGCGCGAAGGCTATGCCCGCCCGCCACTGGAAACTCAGAACTTCGTTCCTGAAATTTTTTAGGTAATGGATGAACAGACAACCATGGCCAAAACCGACACTGCTCCGATATTCACTGTGAGCATCGATGCGAAGCGCGTCACTTTGCGCAAGATCGAGCAGGGACGCCCGGGCTATCGCAAGGCGCGTAAGGACATCATCTTTCGCCAACGCGACGCCATCGAGCTTTACCAGCGTCTCAAAGCCGCCGGAAAAGGTTTCGACGGCGTCTACAGTTTCCAATTTCTTGACACCGCGAAGACCTTCGCTATGCTGCGCCTCGAGTCGTTGGAACATATGATCCTAGACAACTTGGACCAGATTCAAGTCTACGACGGGAGCGCGAAATCGAGCGACTCCTAAGCGCGGCCCGATCGCGTCATGCAAGGGCGCGTTTGGAATCCTGACGCGTCGCTGGCCGGTGTCCCTGATTCGGGGCCGCAACCACACACGGCCTCCTGAAGGTGCGGTGAAATCCAAGATTCAGAAGTGTGCGAAGGTGATCTCCAATGACCGCAATGTAGAAGAGCGCGCGTCCGCTTCGGGTCGGAAGCCGCAGCCTGGCCCATTCAAAAAGCCGGTTTCCAGTGCTTGGCAATTTCCCGCATGGGGAGCGCAGCGAAGCTGAAGGTTGCAGCCAGCGAATGGCCGGCTTTGACTGACTACCGCTTTACGCCGGCAGATCCATGTCCGCAGCGTAAGCGTTCCGCTTGTAGTGAAACGGCACCGGGCCGTCGGGCAGGCCGCCGATGAACTGTTTGACGAACGGGTCTGCGGATTTTTTGACTTCTTCGGTCGTGCCCTGCGCAACGACCTTGCCGTCGGCGAGGAAGTAGACGTAATCGATGGCCTTCAGCGATTCCTGCGCGTCATATGACACGACGATGGAGGTCACGCCCAGGGCATCATTGAGCCGGCGGATCAGCTTGCCGACGACATTGCACGAAATCGGGTCCAGTCCTGCGAACGGTTCGTCGTAAATGATCAGATCGGGATCAAGCGCGATGGCGCGGGCGAGGCCGACGCGCCGCACCATGCCGCCGGAACATTCAGCGGGCATCAGCTGTGCCGCACCGCGCAGGCCGACGGCATTGAGTTTCATCAACACGAGATCGTTGATCATGTCTTCAGCGAGATCAGTCTTCTCGCGCATCTGGAAGGCGATGTTTTCGAACACCGACAGGTCGGTGAACAGCCCGCCCTGCTGAAACTGCATGCCCATGCGGCGGCGCAGCCGGTACAGTGCATTGCGGTCAAGCCGGTGGATGTTCTCGCCGAGCACGTTGACCGTACCGCGCGCCGGCTGCAGCTGGGCACCGATCAGCCGCATCAACGTGGTCTTGCCGCAACCGCTGGCACCCATGATGCCGACGACCTTACCCCGCGGAATCGTCAGGTTCACCGACTTGAAGATCTCGTGCGATCCATAGGAAAACGCGAGATCCCTGATTTCTACGACGTTGTCGGTGCTCATGTTGACGGGGCGGTCCGGGATGGCGAAATGAGCATGGAGTGTAACGCGCAGCGCCGGTTTCGTGAACCGGATACGCGCCGTCCCCGTGCGGGAATACGTTACAATTCAGCACTTTCCCGGGCGCCTGCGGGTGCCGGTTTGTAGTGCCATTCCGCCCAGACATGTCGTCATGATCACCATCGCACTTTCCAAGGGTCGAATTTTCGACGAAACCGTGCCGCTGCTGAAAGCGGCGGGCATCGTCACGCGCGAAGATCCCGAAGCCTCGCGCAAGCTGATCATCGCCACCAACCGTCGTGATGTGCGCGTGGTCATCGTGCGCGCCACCGATGTGCCGACCTACGTGCAGTTCGGCGGCGCAGACCTCGGCGTGGCCGGAAAGGACGTACTCGATGAGCACGGCGGCGCCGGTCTCTACCAGCCGCTGGACCTGAGGATTGCCAGGTGCCGGATGATGGTCGCGGTGCGCAAGGATTTTGACTACGCCACCGCAGTGCGCCAGGGGGCGCGGCTGAAGGTCGCGACCAAGTACGTGCGGGTTGCGCGTGAACACTTCGCGGCCAAGGGCGTGCATGTCGATCTGATCAAGCTCTACGGTTCGATGGAACTCGCGCCGCTGACGGGGCTGGCTGACGCCATCGTCGATCTGGTCAGCACTGGCGGCACGCTGAAAGCCAACGGCCTGGTAGCCGTGGAGGAAGTCGGGCAGATCAGTTCGCGACTGGTGGTGAATCAGGCTGCGCTGAAGCTGAAGCGCGCGGCATTGCAGCCGCTGATCGACACGTTCGCCCGTGCCGTCGGCTGATCATGCGCAGGCTGGCGACTACACAGGCTGACTTCGACGCGCGCCTTGCGGAGTTGCTGGCGTTTGAGGCGGCGCAGGATCCCGGGGTCGATGCCACCGTTGCGGCGATACTGGCCGACGTCAAATCGCGCGGCGATGCCGCGGTTCTCGAATACACCGCACGCTTCGACGGCGTCACTGCCGCCACGCTGGCGGAACTGGAAATCCCCAAATCGGAGTTGCAGGCGGCGCTGGAACGCATACCGGCCGCGCGCCGCAGCGCACTGGAGACTGCCGCGGCACGCGTGCGCGATTACCACGGGCGGCAGCGCGCCGAGTCCTGGGGTTATACCGATGCCGACGGCAATGAACTCGGCCAGCAGATCACGCCGCTCGATCGTGCCGGCCTTTACGTGCCCGGCGGCAAGGCCGCTTATCCGTCGTCGGTGATCATGAACGCGGTGCCGGCGAAAGTCGCCGGCGTCACCGAGGTGATCATGACGGTGCCTACACCGCGCGGTGAAAAAAACGACCTGGTGCTCGCGGCGGCCGCGATCTGCGGCGTCGACCGCGTGTTTACGATCGGTGGCGCGCAGGCGGTGGCCGCACTCGCGTACGGCACGGCGACCATACCGCAGGTCGACAAGATCGTCGGTCCGGGCAATGCCTATGTGGCCGCGGCCAAGCGCCGCGTATTCGGCGTGGTCGGCATCGACATGGTGGCGGGCCCGTCGGAAATCCTCGTCGTCTGCGACGGCAGCACGGAACCCGACTGGGTAGCGATGGATCTCTTTTCGCAGGCCGAGCACGACGAACTGGCGCAGTCCATCCTGCTGTCACCGGATGAAAAATTTCTCGATGCGGTGGCGGCGAGTATCGTGCGCCTGTTGCCGGAGATGCCGCGGCGCAAGGTCATCAAGGCGTCGCTCGAAGGGCGCGGGGCGTTGATTGCGGTGCGCGACCTCGACGAAGCCTGCGCACTGGTCAACCGTATTGCACCCGAACATCTGGAGCTGTCGGTGGAAAATCCGCAGGCATTGTTGCCGCGGATCCGCCACGCCGGCGCGATATTCCTCGGCCGTTACACCTCGGAGGCGCTGGGCGACTATTGCGCAGGGCCGAATCACGTGCTGCCGACGTCGCGCACCGCGCGCTTCTCGTCGCCGCTGGGCGTTTATGACTTCCAGAAACGTTCGAGCCTGATATGTGTGTCGGCGGAAGGTGCGCAGAAGCTCGGCAGGGTTGCGGTGGAGCTGGCCGAAGGTGAGGGCCTGACCGCGCACGCCCGCTCGGCGGCATTGCGTTTCCGGTCCTAGAGCATTTCATGAACCGTTACTGGAGCGACGTGGTGCGGGGGCTCACACCCTATGTGCCGGGTGAGCAGCCCAAGCTGCCCAACCTCGTCAAGCTCAACACCAACGAAAGTCCGTACGGGCCAAGCCGGCGCGTGCTGGACGCATTGCGCGCCGAGATCGGCGATACGCTGCGGCTGTACCCGGATCCGGGCAGTGACCGGTTGCGTGCGGCGATCGCCAAACGTTACGGTGTGACGCCGGATCATGTGTTCGTCGGCAACGGTTCCGATGAGGTGCTCGCGCACGTATTCCTCGGTCTGCTCAAACACGACCGGCCGGTGCTGTTTCCGGATATCACCTACAGCTTCTATCCGGTGTATTGCAGCCTCTATGACATCCCGTTCGAACAGGTGCCGCTGAATGCTGCGTTTGAAATCGCGGTGGATGACTATCTGCGCCCCAACGGCGGCATCATTTTTCCGAATCCGAATGCGCCCACCGGGTGTTTCATGGCATTGCCTGACGTCGAACGGCTGCTGCGCGCGAACACCGCGTCGGTAGTGGTGATCGACGAGGCTTATGTCGATTTCGGCGGCGAGTCGGTGGTGCCGCTGGTGAGCCGTTATCCGCAACTGCTGGTGACGCACACGCTGTCGAAATCGCGCGCGCTGGCGGGTCTGCGCGTCGGTTACGCGATCGGCCGCCCCGATCTGATCGAGGCCTTGAACCGGGTCAAGGACAGCTTCAATTCCTATCCGCTGGACCGTTTGGCGCAGGCGGGCGCGACCGCGGCGCTGGAAGATGACGACTATTTCAAGGCCATGTGCGGCAGGGTCATTGCGACCAAGCGCAAGCTGGTGCAGGACCTGCACGACCTGGGTTTCGAAGTGCTGCCGTCGGCGGCGAATTTTGTGTTTGCGCGGCTGCCCGGGCGCGACGGCGGCGACATCGCCGCGAAGTTGCGTGAACGCAGCATCATCGTGCGGCATTTCCGCAAGCCGGTGCGCATCGCGGAGTTCATGCGGATTACCGTCGGTACCGATGAGCAATGTGCGGGTCTGGTCGAGGCGCTGCGCGGAATCGTGCAGGGCGGCTGAACGCGAATTCGTTTATACTCTTAAATCAACAACTTACCTCGGGCACCCGGATACCATGGCACGGCAGGCGCAGGTCACTCGCGACACCCAGGAAACCCAGATTGTCGTCAAGATCAATCTGGACGGCAGCGGCAAGGCGAAACTCGCCAGCGGCGTGCCCTTCCTCGACCACATGCTCGACCAGATTGCCCGTCACGGCCTGGTCGATCTTGAGATCAAGGCCAAGGGTGACCTGCACATCGACGCACATCACACCGTTGAAGACATCGGCATCACGCTGGGCCAGGCGTTCGCCAAAGCGGTCGGCGACAAGAAGGGCGTACGCCGTTACGGCCACGCATATGTGCCGCTGGATGAAGCGCTTTCTCGCGCCGTGATCGACCTGTCGGGGCGACCGGGGCTGGAGATGACCGGCAAGTTCACGCGCGCACGCGTCGGCGAGTTCGATGTCGACCTGGTGCGCGAGTTTTTCCAGGGCTTCGTCAATCACGCGCTGGTTACGCTGCACCTCGACAACCTCAAGGGCACCAACACCCATCACCAGGTGGAGACGCTGTTCAAGGCTTTTGGTCGTGCGCTGCGCATGGCCGTGGAACTGGATCCGCGGGTGAAGGGCATACCCTCGACCAAAGGCAAGTTGTAGGCTTTCCAGGGCAGCGCTGCGCGCGCGTGCCGTTTTTTCAGTTTCATGAATAATCTGCCGAAGATCTCACGATGACCATCGACATTGCCGTTATCGACTACGGCATGGGTAACCTGCGCTCGGTATCCAAGGCCATCGAGCATGTGGCGCCGGACTGCAGCGTCGTGGTGACCAGTGACCCCGCCGAAGTGGCGCAGGCCGGGCGCGTCGTGTTTCCCGGGCAGGGCGCGATGCGCGATTGCATCCGCGAAATGGAGTCGCGCGGATTGCACAACGCGATCGTTTCTGCCGCCCGCAGCAAACCGTTTCTCGGCATCTGCATCGGCCTGCAGATGCTGTTTACGCACAGCGAAGAAGGCGATACGCGTTGCCTGGGCCTGCTGGCCGGTGACGTGCGCCATTTCCCCGCATCGCGCATGGTCGATGAGCGCGGCGAAAAACTCAAGGTCCCGCACATGGGCTGGAACGAAGTAGAGCAGGGCATGGCGCATCCGCTGTGGCAGGGCATTCCGGACCGCAGCCGGTTTTATTTTGTGCACAGCTATTATCCCGATCCCGCCGATCCCGCGATTGTTGCCGGATGGAGCAGGTATCCGTTCCGCTTTGCGTGTGCCGCCGCGCGTGAAAACCTGTTCGCGGTGCAATTCCATCCCGAAAAAAGCGACGCGATCGGCCTGCGATTGCTGGCCAACTTTGTTGCGTGGAAGCCGCAGGTGCATGCTGCGCCCGAAGGTGGCGCATCGGTGATTGTCTGAAACAGGCGTGCTGCTGCGCCTGCTGTAGTATTATTGAGCCATAGTATTTTTTCTGTCCAAGATTCCCCTGAACACAATCCCGGCCCCGGTTTATCTGTCGCTGCGTATTCTGATCAATCCCGGTTTCGCAACCTCCCCATACCCATGCTGATTATTCCCGCCATCGATTTGAAGGACGGCAAATGCGTACGCCTGAAACAGGGCGACATGAGCGATGCCACGATTTTTTCCGAAGACCCGGGCGCCATGGCCAGACAGTGGCTGGATCAGGGCGCGCGCCGGCTGCATGTGGTGGACCTGAACGGCGCTGCGGCGGGCAGGCCGAAAAACCAGGCGGCGATCAAGTCCATCGTCAAGGCGGTGGGCGCGGATCTGCCGGTACAGCTGGGAGGCGGCATACGCGATCTGGATACCATCGAGACCTATATCGACGCCGGCATCAGCTACATCATCATCGGCACTGCGGCGGTCAAGACACCGGGATTCCTGCAGGAAGCGTGCACGGCGTTTCAGGGCCATATCATCGTTGCGCTGGACGCCAAGGACGGCAAGGTTGCGGTGGACGGCTGGTCAAAAATGACGGGTCACGATGTGATCGACCTGGCGAAGAAGTTCGAGGATTACGGCGCCGAAGCCGTGATTTATACCGATATCGGCCGCGACGGCATGCTCACCGGCGTCAACATCGAAGCGACGGTGGCACTGGCACGCCAGCTCAACGTGCCGGTCATCGCCAGCGGCGGCATCACCGATCTTGATGACGTCAAGAAACTCTGCGCCGTCGAGGCCGAGGGCATCATCGGCGCCATCACCGGGCGCGCGGTGTATCAGGGCACGCTGAAATTTGACGAAGCGCAGAAACTCGCCGATCAGTTAAGCAAGACAAGCTGAATTTCCGGGCTGACGCTTTCCATGGGCCTGGCCAAACGCATCATTCCCTGTCTGGACGTCACCGCCGGGCGCGTGGTCAAGGGCGTCAATTTCGTTGAGTTGAAGGACGCCGGCGATCCGGTGGAAATCGCGCGCCGCTACGATGACCAGGGGGCGGACGAGCTGACATTTCTCGACATCACTGCGACCAGTGATGATCGTGACCTGATCCTGCACATCATCGAGGACGTTGCGGCCCAGGTGTTCATTCCGCTGACGGTCGGCGGCGGCGTGCGCACCGTTGACGATGTGCGCCGGCTGCTGAATGCCGGGGCCGACAAGGTCAGCGTCAACACCGCTGCCGTACAGAATCCGCAGTTTGTCGCCGATGCCAGCGGGCGCTACGGCGCGCAGTGCATCGTGGTGGCGGTCGATGCCAAGCGTGTCGCCGGCTCGGATCCGCTGCGCTGGGAGGTCTACACCCACGGCGGGCGCAAGGCCACGGGGCTGGATGCGCTGGAGTGGGGCCGCAAAATGCAGGCCTCGGGTGCAGGTGAAATCCTGCTGACCAGCATGGATCGCGATGGCACGCGCCTGGGATTTGACCTGGAGCTGACGGCGGCATTTTCTGCGGCCTTGCGCATCCCGATCATCGCCAGCGGTGGTGTCGGCAGCCTCGAGCATCTGGCCGATGGCGTCACCAAAGGTCGTGCCGACGCCGTGCTTGCGGCGAGCATTTTTCACTACGGTGAATACACGGTGCGCCAGGCCAAGGAATTCATGGCGGCGCGCGGTATTGAAGTCCGCTTGTAGTTGCCAAAAAAAACAATTAGAATCAATAGGTTATAAATTTCCGTGGCGGAAGGCCTCCGCTGCACGACATCATGGCGTCGAACTGGCTGGATCGCATACGCTGGGGCACGGACGGGCTGGTTCCTGTGGTAACCCAGGAAGCCGGTTCGGGACGGGTGTTGACGGTGGCCTGGGCAAACCGCGAAGCACTGCAGCAGACGTCAGCGAGCGGCGAGGCCCATTACTGGTCGCGCTCGCGCCGCAAACTCTGGCACAAGGGTGAGGAATCCGGCCATGTGCAGAAAGTGCGGGCGATCCGTCTTGATTGCGACGAGGACGTGGTGTTGTTCGAGGTTGAACAGGTTGGCGGCATCGCCTGTCACACCGGACGCCACAGCTGTTTTTTTCATGAACTGCGCAACGGAGACTGGGTAGAGGTTGACCCGGTGCTGAAGGATCCCAAGGCGATTTACGGCAAACAGCGGACATGACGGACAAACAGGACATATTGTTGCGGTTGGGTGCGACCATTGCGGCGCGCAAGGGCGCCGGCACGGCGGATTCGTACGTCGCAGGCCTGTTTGCCAAAGGCGAGGACGCGATTCTGCGCAAAGTGCTGGAAGAGGCCGCGGAGGTTCTGCTGGCCTCGAAGGAGGGTGATAAACTGCATGTGGTTCGTGAAGCCGCTGATTTGTGGTTTCACACGCTGGTGTTGCTGGCCTGGCATGGCGTCGGGCCGGAAGATGTGCTGGCGGAATTGCAGCGGCGCGAGGGTGTTTCCGGCGTCGCGGAAAAGGCGTCGCGAAAATAGCGGTGTGCGCTTTGTGCGGCCGGACCCGTGCAACGCGCTTCACGCCAGTCGATTTTTATCCCGTGCGCAGGCACGGATCATGAGGAGCGTTATATGGGTTCATTCAGCATCTGGCACTGGTTGATTGTGTTGCTGGTGGTCGTCCTGGTATTCGGGACCAAGAAGCTGCGCAACGTCGGTTCCGACCTGGGCGGTGCGGTCAAGGGATTCAAGGAAGGCATGAAAACCGAAGACGGCAAAACCGAGCAGGCCAAAGGCGAAATCCCGCCCACCACCGGTCAGACGATCGACGGTGAAGCGCGCAAGGAATCCACGAAGTCCTGAGGCCGCATCGTAGAGCGTGAAACCGGGCGGCAGGGTGATTCCTGCCGGTGGTCCGGATCCGCGTTTTACCGGTTGCGATCCAGGCTACCCATCCCATGTTTGATATCGGCTTCTCCGAACTGATGGTCATCGCCGTCGTCGCGCTGATCGTGATCGGGCCGGAGCGCCTGCCCAGAGTGGCGCGCGCAGCCGGCCATCTGTTCGGCCGCATGCAACGCTATGTCAATGACGTTAAATCGGACATCAGCCGCGAAATGGCGCTTGATGACCTGCGCAAACTGCAGGCAAGCATGCAGGACGCCGCGAAGTCGATCGAGCAGTCGGTTACCCAGGAAGTGCGGTCTGCTGAAACTGAAATGAACAAGATCAGCAGTGACGCGCAGGCCGCGCTGAACGAGGCGGACAAGCCGGCCGGCGAAATTGCAGCCTCCGCCGACAAACCTGCGTCCGCCGACGGCGGCAAGCCGGCATAAGCGCATGGTAGGCATCCCGCAGTGAGCGAAGACACTTTCATCTCCCACCTGGTCGAACTGCGTGACCGGTTGTTGCGCGCGCTGATCGCTTTTGGCGTGGTGCTGGTAGTGTTGATTCCGTTCGCCTCCGAACTCTACGATCTGCTGGCGACGCCGATGATGCAGTCCCTGCCCGAAGGTTCGAAAATGATCGCCACGGGTGTGGTGACGCCGTTCCTGGTGCCGGTGAAGGTCGCGATGATGGTTGCGTTTGTGCTGACGCTCCCCTATACGCTTTATCAGGCATGGTCATTCGTCGCACCCGGTCTCTACCTCCACGAAAAGCGGCTGGTGATGCCGCTGGTGGTGACGAGCATGGTTCTTTTCGTGATCGGCATCGCGTTCTGTTACGTATTCGTATTCCAGACGGTCTTCCACTTCATCCACCAGATCGCGCCGAAAAGCATTTCCGTCGCACCGGATATCGAGAACTACCTGAATTTCGTCCTGACGATGTTTCTGGCATTCGGACTGACCTTCGAGACGCCGATCGTCGTGGTCATGCTGATCCGCATGGGCCTGGTGACGCTGGAGCAGTTGCGCAATATCCGCCCGTATTTCATCGTGATCGCCTTCGTCATCTCGGCCATTGTCACCCCGCCGGATGTGGTGTCGCAGCTGTTGCTGGCGATTCCGATGTGCCTGCTGTTCGAGGTCGGGTTGCTCGCGGCACGCCTGGTGCCGAAGCGGGCGGAGTCTGACGACAGCGGTTACCGGGCGCCATCGGACGCTGAGCAGGACGCTGAGCTCGACCGCGTCGAAGCCGAAGAACGCAGCCGCCCCGGAACCTGACCCGGCCGCGCAGCGGCGGCGCGTTATTCCCTGCGGGCCTGTTTGGGCCGCCGGCCGACGGTGATTTTCAGGTCAATCTCACGGTTCTCGCGCCGCACGCGCAGCATTGCCGGGCTGCCCGGCACCAGTGCTGCAATCAGGTTGAGCATGGCGGCCGAATCGTTTACCGGTTTGCCTTCCACGGCGATCAGCACATCCCCCACCTTGATGCCGCCACGGTCCGCAGGCGTGCCACGAAAGACTTCGGTGATCAGCGCGCCGCGCTCATCCGGCAGCTTGAAGGAATCGGCGATTTCGCGTGTCATGTCCTGCACGCCGACGCCGATCCAGCCGCGCTGCACCGAGCCGGTCTTGATGATCTGCTCCATTACCGTCTGCGCCGTGCTGGCGGGGATGGCGAAGCCGATGCCCAGCGATGCGCCGCCCGGCGTCTTCGAATAGATTGCCGTATTGATGCCGATCAGGTGGCCGTTGCTGTCGACCAGCGCACCGCCGGAATTGCCGGGGTTGATCGCAGCGTCGGTCTGAATGAAATTTTCAAATGTGTTGATGCCGAGATGGCTGCGGCCCAGTGCGCTGACGATACCCTGGGTCACGGTCTGGCCGACGCCGAAGGGATTGCCGATTGCCAGCACCACGTCGCCGACGCGCGCGCTGTCCGGCGGGCCGAAGGTGATCGCCGGCAGTTTCGGCAGGTCGATCTTGAGCACTGCCAGATCGGATTCCGGATCGGTGCCAACCACGCGCGCGTTGACGCGGCGCGTGTCAGCAAGCGCAACCTCGATGCCGTCGGCAGCGTCAACGACATGGCTGTTGGTCAGGATATAACCGGATTCACTGACGATGACCCCCGAGCCCAGGTTGGTGCTGGGCCGGGTTTGCGACTCGGGCTGGTCACCGAAAAAAAAGCGGAACAACGGATCGTCCTGCAGCGGATGCTGCTGTGCCTTGATCGCCTTGGAGGTGTAGATGTTGACCACCGCCGGCATCGCCTTGCGCACGGCGTCGTTGTACGAACCGCTGCGGGGCGCGCCGGCCGCGGCATCCGGTGCCGGCTGACGCACGGTCACTACCGTGTTCTGCGGCGCGCCGTTGAGCAGGTCCGGACGCAGCGTGCTGACGGCGAACAAGGCGGCGAGGCATATCGTCGCGGTTTGGCTGAAGATGAGCCAGAGTTTTTTCATGAGGCGATGATCCGCGGGGTCGCGGTTACAATGACTGCTTAAAAAACTCGGAAGATTGTTATGGAACGTGTTGCGCTGGAAAACTATCTTGCAGATTTTCTGCAAGTCCCTGATTTCCGTGATTATTGCCCAAACGGCCTGCAGGTGGAAGGGCGCGCCGAAGTGCGCAGGATTGTTACCGGTGTCACCGCATCGGCGGCGCTGATCGAGGCTGCCGTTGCCGACAAGGCCGATGCATTGATCGTCCATCACGGTTATTTCTGGCGCGGCGAAGACCTGCGTATCACCGGGCTGCGCCGCCGCCGCATCCGCTCGCTGCTGGACCATGAATTGAATCTTTTTGCCTATCACCTCCCACTGGATGCGCACCCCGACGTGGGCAACAATGCCGCACTGGCGCAGCAGCTCGGGTTGAAACTGACCGGGCGTTTCGGTGAGCAGGACATCGGCGCGCAGGGCCTTATTCAGGATGAAGGCGGCATGACGCTGGCGGCGTTTTCGCGGGTGATCGAGCAGAAACTCGGTCGCCCGCCGCTGGCCATCGGCGATCCGTCTCTGCGGCTGCGGCGGATCGCGTGGTGTACCGGCGCGGCACAGGGCATGTTCGAGCATGCTATTGCGCTGGGGGTTGATGCCTATGTCAGCGGCGAGATATCCGAGCAGACCGTGCATGTCGCGCGTGAATCCGGCGTCGCCTACATTGCCGCCGGCCACCATGCGACGGAACGTTATGGCGTGCAGGCACTGGGCGAACATCTGGCCCAGCGTTTCGGGTTGCAGCACCGGTTTATCGAAGTGGAGAACCCGGTATAGGGCGCGCCGGATGCTTTAATCTGGCACGGCGTGCTGCAGCAGCGTTATCATAGAGTATTGTCAGTCGGCGCAATGGGAGGGCTTATGCGCGGAATCATGATGTTATTGCTGGCGTTTGTAACGCTGGTTACGAGCATGTACGCGGGCGCACATGGTGGCGCGAGGCACTCGGGCGCTCGTGTCGGAATCGGTTTATCTGTCGGGGGCCCGGGGTACTGGGGGGGATCTTGGTGGGGGGCGAGCCGACCCTATTACTACAATTACTACAATCATTACTCTCCGGCCGTAGTAGTGGTGCCGCGACTGCCGCTGGTGTTTTATGACGAGCGTGGCAGGCCGGTGCCTAACGAGGTGATTATGCCAATGGACGCCGGGGCGCCGCTGGTGTTCTACGACCGGCATGGCCGTCCGGTGTCGCAGCAAGCGCAGGAACAATCGCAACCGGCATCAGCGACGCCAACCTGGTTATTCTGCGCAGACTCGCAGAGCTACTACCCGTACGTGCAGAACTGTGCTTCAGCGTGGCAGCGGGTCATGCCGTTTCCACCGCCACGCTAAACCGACCGCGCGCACGGGTGTGCCGGTGTTGATGGCAGATGCTGCGGATCCGCAGGTTTCCGCGGTGTCAGCAATCAGAAGCGCCAATCGAGTGGGGGATCAGTTTTTCAGGCGCACGTGATGTGCCAGCCCCGCACAGTCCTCGTCGGTCTTGAGCCCGGCCGCACGGATGCCGTGGGCGGCGAGTTCTTCGTCCCGCTCCTGGGTGTCGCCGGTCACGCCCACGGCGCCGAGCAGTTCGCCGCCAGCGTCGCGAATCAGCATGCCGCCGCCTTCGGCGAATATCCGGTCCTGCGAGGCATTGAACAGGAAGTCCATGAACAGCGGGCGCTCTTCGGTGCGCGATCGCACCAGGCTCGACGACCGGCCCAGCGCCAGCGCCGCGTATGCCTTGCCCAGTGCCATTTCAAACCGCATCATTGCCGAGCCATCTTCCTTCTTGAAGGCCTTGACCACGGCGCCGTGTTCGACCACGACCACCGAAACGGGCCGGCATTCGAGTTCGCGGGCGCGGGAAAGAATGGCATTAATGACTGCATCAGCCTGCGACAGCGTGATCACGGACACGGACTTCTCCTGGACGATGAGCGGAAAGGCGGAATTGTATACTGCGTGAAACTGCGGATTCCGCCCGGGATGCGCACACAATCGGAAACGGGGAGATCGACATGAAATGTCTGACAACAATCGGCAGCCGCGCATTGTTGGCGGTGACGCTGGCCGCGATGGCGTCGCCGGTACTGGCAGCGGAGAGTTATCCCGCACGGCCAATTCGCTTTCTGGTGGGGTTTTCGGCGGGCGGCGCCAACGACCTCGTGGCGCGTCTGGTCGCGACCAAACTGGGTTCCCGCCTTGGTCAGCAGGTGATCGTCGACAACCGCGCCGGTGGCGGCGGCTTGCTCGCCCATGAACTGCTGGTCAATGCCGCCCCTGACGGCTACACGATGATTCTCGCTTCGGTGACCGGCCTGGCGATGGCGCCGGCGCTGCGTGGCAAGCTGCCTTACGATCCGATCCGCGATTTCGTGCCGGTCGCACAGGTCGTTGATGCGGTGACGTTGTTTACGGCGAATCCGTCGAGTGCCTCGAAAACGCTGAAGGATTTCGTTGCCCGTGCGAAGAAGGAACCCGGCGTACTCACCGTGGGCAATCCCGGTATCGGCAGCATCGGGCACCTGGCTTATGAACTCTTCGGCAATACCGCGGGCATCAAGGCCATCGCTGTTCCCTACAAGAGCGGAGGGCTGGCAGCGACTGCGGCGATGTCCGGCGAAGTCGAGCATCTGTTCGGCATCATTTCATCCGGGGCGCCGCATGTTAGAGCGGGAAAACTGCGCGGCCTGGGCGTAACCAGCAAGAAGCGTGCACCGATCCTGTCTGACGTACCGACCATTGCCGAACAGGGTTATCCCGGATTTGAGGCGAGCGGGTGGCTCGGCATCGCGTTCCCGGCGAAAACTCCGGCGCCGATCGTGCAGCGGATGTACCGGGAAGTGCAGGCTGTGATGGCGCAGCAGGACACGCTGTCGTCACTGGAAAAATCAGGACTCAATCCGGCGTTGAAGAATTCCGAGGAATTCAGCGCTTATATCAAGACCGAACTGGTGCGCTGGACCAAACTGATCAAGGAAGCGGGGATCAAGGCCGAATGAGCGGTTGTCGCACCGGAACGCAGGCTTCGCGCTGATGGCCTGCGTTCCGGTAATCCAGGGATGTGCGCATGGATTGCACGGCACCGCGGTGCCGACAGTGTAATCCCATGATTTAATTGGATTAATTCACGAATCACTTAACTTTTACCCGGGTGAGCGTGTAAAATGTCGCCTTTTTCGCAGCAGCAAGGGCTAAAGGGGACTAAAGGCATGTCCGAGAACAATACGGATCAGGGAAAACGCCAGTTTCTCGTAGCGGCTACGACCGTTGCGGGCGGCGTTGCAGCAGGGGCGGCAGCGGTGCCGTTTGTCGCGAGCATGTTGCCGTCGGAGCGCGCCAAAGCCGCCGGCGCGCCGGTTGAAGTCGACCTGACTGCGCTCGCGCCCGGTGAGCGCGTGACGGTTGAGTGGCAGGGCAAACCGGTATGGGTGGTTCGCCGTACCAAGGAGATGCTCGACACCATCCGTGCCAACGATACCAACGTTGCCGATCCGAAGTCGCAAAAGAAAATGCAGCCGGCGTATGCGGCCAACGAGTTCCGCTCGATCAAGGATGAATTTCTGGTTGTCGTCGGTATCTGCACGCACCTCGGCTGTTCACCGGTGGGCAAGTTCGCCAAACAGGCGGAAGCGTTCGATCCCAACTGGCAGGGCGGTTTCTACTGTCCCTGTCACGGTTCGCTGTTCGATCTGGCGGGCCGCGTCTACAAGAACAAGCCCGCACCTGACAACCTGGTGGTGCCGCCGTACAAATTCCTGTCGGACACGCGCATCGTGATCGGCGAAGACACCAAGGGAGCCTGATAAAAAATGGCTGCTACCAAAAAAGAACCCGTGCAGTTCGTCGGCGCCGGCCCCTTGAATGCGCCCATCAGCGGCCTGCTGACCTGGGTCGACCAGCGTTTCCCGCTGATGTCGCTGTGGCGCGATCATCTGTCACAGTACTACGCGCCCAAGAATTTCAATTTCTGGTATTTCTTCGGTTCTCTGGCGATGCTGGTGCTGGTGATCCAGATCGTCACCGGCATATTCCTGGTCATGCATTACAAGCCGTCGGCGGCGGAAGCCTTCGCATCCGTCGAATACATCATGCGCGACGTGCCGGCGGGCTGGTTCATCCGCTACATGCATTCGACCGGTGCCTCGGCATTTTTCATCGTCGTCTATCTGCACATGTTCCGCGGACTGCTGTACGGATCGTACCGCCAGCCGCGTGAACTGATCTGGATTTTCGGCATGCTGATTTACCTGTCGCTGATGGCCGAGGCTTTCTTCGGTTACCTGCTGCCATGGGGCCAGATGTCGTTCTGGGGCGCGCAGGTGATCATCAACCTGTTTGATGCGCTGCCATTGATCGGGCCCGACCTGTCGACGTGGATCCGCGGCGACTTCGTCATTTCCGACGCCACACTAAACCGCTTCTTTGCCTTTCATGTGATCGCGCTGCCGCTGGTGCTGTTGGGCCTCGTCGCTGCGCATATCATGGCACTGCACGAAGTGGGTTCGAACAACCCCGACGGCGTCGAGATCAAGAAGCACAAGGACGCGCAAGGCCATCCGCTCGACGGCATTCCGTTCCATCCGTACTACACGGTGAAGGACATCGTCGGCGTGGTCGTGTTCCTGTTCCTGTTCTTCCTGGTGGTGTTCTTCATGCCGGAGATGGGCGGGTATTTCCTTGAATACAACAACTTCATCCCGGCCGACTCACTGAAAACGCCGCCGCACATCGCCCCGGTGTGGTACTTCACGCCGTATTACTCGATCCTGCGCGCCATCACGGAAGACTTCATGCTGGTGCTGATGATCGGTGTCGCCGCTTATGTCGCGCTGATCTGGTTTACCGTGCGCGACAAGCGCATCGGTGTCGCTGCCGTTGCGATCGGGCTGGTCGTTGCCGTGCTGATGAAGGGCGGCCCGCTGGCGATTGAGGCGAAAGTCTGGGGCGTGGTGATGATGGGTGCGGCGACATTGATTTTCTTCCTGTTGCCGTGGCTGGATCGCAGTCCGGTGAAATCGGTCCGCTACAAGGGCCCGCTGGTCAAGGGCGCGTTGACGGTATTCGTTATCGTGTTCCTGGTGCTCGGTTATTACGGCACGCAGACGGTGACGCCGGCCGGCACGCTGATTTCACAGATCGGCACGCTGATCTATTTCGCATTTTTCCTGCTGATGCCGTGGTACTCGGCGATGGACAAGACCAAGCCTGAGCCCGACCGCGTGACGATGTAATGGATAAAATAATGATTAAAATCAACAAGTTACTTGCAATTTTGTTGCTCGCGCCGACGCTGGCGCTGGCTGCGGGCGATAGCGTCAAACTGGATCGTGCGCCGATCAACGAAGACGACCAGGCTTCGCTGCAGCGCGGCGCCCGGCATTTCGTCAACTACTGCCTGAACTGCCACAGCGCCAGTTACATGCGCTACAACCGCCTCGAGGATATCGGGCTGAGCAAGCAGCAGATCCTCGACAACCTCGTGTTTACCGGCGTCAAGGTCGGCGATCTGATGAAGATCTCGATGGATCCGATCGAGGCCAAGAACTGGTTTGGTGCCACTCCGCCGGACCTGTCGGTCGTGGCGCGCTCGCGCGCCTCGGCGGACGGCAGCGGGGCTGACTGGCTCTACACCTATTTGCGCGGCTTTTATCGCGATGCCGAGCGGCCCACCGGCTGGAACAATACCGTGTATGCCAACGTCGGCATGCCGCATGCCTTGTGGGAACTGCAGGGCGAGCAGGTGCTGGCCGAGCGCAAGGTGCAGGGCGCAGGCTTTATCAAGA
>JAOUIN010000167.1 GCA_029883965.1 Betaproteobacteria bacterium | reverse complement strand
CCAAGAGCGGGAAAATCGTTGAGCTCGCGGTGCGCAATATCGTGCACGGTCTGCCGGTGAAAAACGTGGAAGCACTCGCCAATCCTGACGCGCTGGATCAATTTCACGATCGCGGCGAATTACGCGCCTGATCGCCTGGATTCGCGAAAGGCAGAAACAGCGGCCTGATGATGTAACGCTTTGTAACGGTGTGATTTTGATCACACGCAGCATTCAACGCACCGCGTTAGGATTATGATGTGTAATTGCACATTGAAAGGAGCAACAACATGTCAGACACTAACAAGATCAACCCGCTCGTCGCGATCGCTGCAGTCGCCGTAACGGTCTTCAGCCTCGTCGGCATCGGCATCATGACCGGTCTCGTACCGAGTTCATTCTCCAGGAGCAGTGAATCGGCGTTGCAAACCGGCGCTGTCGATACCAAGGCCGCGAACACAGCGACGCAAACGCCGGCTGCGGCGCCGGCCAAACCAAAAGCCCAGGCCAAGCCTGCAGACGCAACGCAACCGGCCAAGGTCGCCACACAAGCGCCGGTGGCACGTGTTGAGCAACCCAAAGCCGCGCCGGTGTGCGCCAACTGCGGGGTTATCGCCAGTGTTAACGCCATCTCGCAAAAAGGAGAAGGCAGCGGGCTCGGTGCGGTGGCAGGCGGTGTGATTGGCGGCGTACTGGGTCATCAGGTCGGCGGGGGTACAGGCAAGAAAATCGCCACGGTCGCCGGTGCCGCGGGTGGCGCCTATGCAGGCCACCAGGTTGAGAAAAACATGAAATCAACCACGCACTATGAAGTCATCGTCAACATGGATGACGGGAACACCCGTACATTTACCTATGAGACGCAACCCGCATTTCAGGCCGGCGCAAAAGTCCGCGTCGTCAATGGTGCGCTCACGGCCGGCTAAGCGGTCATCGTACCAATTTCAGGGCGCCCCATACGGGGCGTTTTTTTCGCCCTTGGGGAAAGTCACACACTGCCGCAAACATATGCGGCAACGATGCGTCGATATAAGCAGTTGATTTTATTAAATATTAATTAACCGCTCCCAAAGATTATCGAATACCCCCATGGGGTATATAATCGCGTCATGGACCAACCCTTTGAGCCGTCGCCCATCAAATCCGCCGTGATCGATTTGCCGATCACCGGCATGACCTGCGCCGCGTGTGCAACGCGTATCGAAAAAGTGTTGAACCGCCTGCCCGACGTCAAAGCCGCGGTCAATTTCGCCACGGAAAAAGCGCATATCGAGTACCCGTCCGGCCGAATCGCGCCGGCCGAACTCATCAGTGTGATCCGCAAAGCCGGCTACGACGCCAAGGAAACTACCTCGAGCAGTGATGCCGAGCGCAAGGCCGAGCGTCTGGCAGTCTATCGACACGACCTGCGGTTGTTCACGATCTCAGCCATACTGACGCTGCCTTTCTTCGCATTGATGGTCGCGATGTTCTCCGGGCACGGCCACGGCTGGTTTCCACCTGCCGCGCAGCTGCTGCTGGCCACCCCCGTGCAGTTCTGGATCGGCTGGCGTTTTTATGTCGGTGCGTACCATGCACTGCGCGGCGGCGGCGCCAACATGGATGTACTGATCGCTCTGGGCACGAGCATGGCCTACGCCTACAGCGCCGCGGTGGTGCTGCTCGGGCTCGCCGGGCATCTGTATTTTGAAGCCAGCGTCAGCATCATCACTCTGGTATTCCTCGGCAAGCTGCTGGAATCACGCGCCCGTGCCCGCGCGTCCGCGGCCATCGAAGAACTGATACGCCTGCAACCGAAGACCGCGCGTGTCGAACGCGACGGCGCAATCGCCGAAATCCCGGTTGCCGAAATGCGCGTCGGCGATGTATTCGTGGTCCGACCCGGCGAAGCCGTGCCGGTAGACGGCAAAGTCATTGAAGGTTCATCCAGCATCGACGAGGCCATGCTTACCGGCGAGAGCCTGCCGGTGCCAAAAACCGCAGACAGCCCGGTCTATGCCGCCACCATCAATGCCCAGGGCCTGCTCCGCTGCAAAGCGACCGGCATAGGCGCAGACACCGCACTCGCCGGCATCATCCGGCTGGTCGAGGAAGCGCAGGGTTCAAAAGCCCCCATACAGCGCCTCGCCGATATCATTGCCGGGATTTTCGTGCCGGTGGTGGTGACAATCGCAGCGGTGACGTTTGCCGGCTGGTGGTGGTATTCAGGATCACTGGCCACGGCGCTGATACCTGCAGTCGCCGTGCTGGTCATCGCCTGTCCTTGCGCCCTCGGGCTCGCCACGCCCACCGCAATCATGGTCGGCAGCGGTGTCGGCGCGCGCGCCGGCGTGCTGATCAAGAACGCCGAGGCGCTGGAACGTGCCGGACACATCAACACCCTGGTCCTCGACAAGACCGGCACTCTGACCCAGGGAAAACCTGCCATCACCGATATTGTTGCGTTCGACGGCCACACCGAAGACGACGTACTGCGCATTGCCGCGGCACTGGAAACAGGATCGGAACATCCGCTCGCCCGCGCCGTACTCGACTGCGCCCGCAAGCGCAACGTGAAGTCCGCACACATGCAGGACTTCATCGCCGTCACCGGCATGGGTGTGCGCGCCAATGTCGACGGTGCGCCGGCGCTGCTCGGCTCGCCGCGCCTGCTCGAAGAGGCCGGCCTCACCGTGGACACCGCAGCACTCACCCGGCTGCAGGATCAGGGTAAGACCGTAATTGGTGTTGCACGTGACCGCCGCGTCGCCGGGCTGATCGCCATTGCCGACCCCCTGCGTCCGACGTCGCAAGCGGCGGTTGCCGCGCTGCAGACGCTGGGCATCGAAGTCATCATGCTCACCGGAGACAACCGGCGCACGGCGGAACGTATCGCCCGCGAAGCCGGCGTGATCCGCTACGAGGCCGAAATGCTGCCGCAGCACAAGGCACAGTACATCAACACATTGCAGCAGGAGGGCCGCATCGTCGGCATGATCGGCGATGGCGTCAATGATGCACCCGCACTGGCTGGCGCGCAGGTCAGTTTTGCCATCGGCGCCGGATCTGATGTCGCCATCCATGCCGCCGACGTAACGCTGATGCGCAGCGACCTGCTGAGTGCGGTCGATGCGGTGCGGCTGTCGCGCGCTACATTCCGCAAGATCAAGCAGAATCTGTTTTTCGCCTTTTTTTATAACGTGCTGGGCATCCCTCTGGCGGCTGCAGGCCTGCTCAACCCGGTGATTGCCGGCGCGGCCATGGCCATGAGTTCGGTATCCGTCGTCAGCAATTCGCTGCTGCTCAAGCGCTGGCGCCCCCAGCGCACCGATCAATGACATTTTTAATCATGGAGGAATAAAAATCATGGAAACCACTACCATTCCCGTCAAAGGCATGACCTGCATGGGTTGCGTCGCCAGCGTTCAGCGCGTACTCAACGGAATCGACGGCATCGCCAAAGCCGAAGTGTCACTGGAACAGGCGCAGGCCGCGGTCACTTTTGATCCGGCGAAAGCCGATCTGCAGACCATCAAGGCCGCCATCATGGACGCCGGCTATGACGTCGCCTAGGCACGCCCGCACCGATTGTCATGACCAGCAGGTCGTGCAACCGCATAAACAGACGCTGCTGAAGCGCCTGAACCGGATCGAAGGCCAGGTACGCGGCATCGCGCAAATGGTGACCAGCGATCGCTACTGTGTGGACGTGCTGACCCAGGTGGCGGCCATCCAGTCAGCTCTGGATGCCGTTGCGCTGCAACTGCTTGAGGATCACACCAGAGGCTGTGTCGCCAGCGCCGTAAGGGCTGACGGCGGCGATCAGGCGATCGCGGAACTGATGACGGTAGTCAAACGATTTGCCCGTTAAGCCAAGGGCTGCGACACGTTACCAGTTCCAGATCTGCCACCAGGACGAGTCTTTTTTCGGGCCGCCCTTCAGATAGACGCTGTCCGGGAAATTCTTGTCGAGCACGCGCCGGGCATCATCGCGCAGGGCCGTCATGCCCAACGCATCGTAGGCCTGCACCATGATCACCAGCCCTTCCTCATTAGCCGGCGCACCCGGGTAATTTTTCATTGCGTATTGAGTGCGGTTCACCGCTGCAACATAGGCCTGACGCTTGAGGTAATAACGCGCCACATGCACTTCATGTGATGCCAACGCGTTGACCAGATAATTCATGCGCAGAATGGAGTCCGGTGCATACTTGCTGTCCGGAAAACGCGTTACCAACTCCTTGAACGCCGCAAACGCATCGGCTGCCGCCTTCGGATCGCGCTCCGACAAATCCTGGCCGCTGACGAACCCCAGCATGCCAAGATCATCATTGAAGTTGATCAACCCGCGCAGGAAATACATATAGTCGGCGCTGGGATGGCTGGGATGCTGTTTGAGGAAACGGTCGATCGCGGCCAGCGCCGACGCCGCGTCATCGTCTTTCCAGTGCGCATAGGCGATCTCGATCTGCGCCTGCTGAGCAAAGCGGCCGTACGGATAGCGCGATTCGATGCGCTCGTAATGTTTGATCGCCGCGGGCCAGGCGCGCTGCGCCAGTTCGGCGCGGGCCTCGGCATAAAGCTTCTGCACCGACCAGCCACGGGTCTCGTCGTATTCCTTGCCGTCGAACATGCCGCAAGCGCCCAGCAGCAATGCGGCGGCAAAAGCGGTGAATAACGTTAAAATGAACCGCCGGCTGTCCACCAGAAACGAGCGCTGATTTGTCATCCGAAAATTATACCGAAAACGGAGTCGCCCCGGCGCCGCATCGACTGACGGTTCCGGCCGATTGCGCCGGATTGCGCCTTGACCAGGCGCTGGCCCGATTGTTGCCGCAGTATTCCCGCGCGCGGCTCACAAACTGGGTGCGTGACGGCCGTGTAACCGTTGACGGCGACACGGCAGCACCACGCGACAAGATGCATGGCGGCGAAATGATCATGGTGCAGCCGGCTTTGTCACCGGATGAAACCGCTTTTCGCCCCGAGGCCATTGCACTGCAGGTCGTGTACGAGGACGCGACCCTGATCGTCATCGACAAACCCGCCGGGCTGGTCGTGCACCCGGGCAGCGGCAACTGGGCGGGCACCATGCTCAACGCCCTGCTCGCCCACGCCCCGCAACTGGCGACCGTACCCCGCGCCGGCATCGTGCACCGTCTGGACAAGGACACCAGCGGCCTGCTGGTGGTCGCCAAGACGCTGACTGCACAAACCGATCTGGTGCGTCAGTTGCAGGCGCGCTCGGTCAAACGCGAGTACCGCGCGGTGGTCCATGGCACGGTTGCCCGTAATGGCAAAATCGAAGGTGCAATCGGCCGCGACCCGCGCAACCGCACGCGCATG
>JAOUIN010000166.1 GCA_029883965.1 Betaproteobacteria bacterium | reverse complement strand
GTCGCAGCCCGCGCACATCGCGATGGTAATGAATGCGGCCGCCGCCCCCTAGATAAGTGTGATCTGCAAACGCCTGCCGCAACGGTGCGCGCCGGTCATGGTTGCCCGGCATCAGGCACACCGGCATCGGCAAACGACCGAGCATTTCCCGCAGGCGCAGGTATTCCTCCGGCCTGCCGTCGTCAACCAGGTCGCCGCTGGCAACCACCAGATCCGGTGCGACATCAAGTGCTGACAAATGCTCGACACAACGCCGCAGGCCCACGGCGGCGTCCACGCCATGCCGGTTGCGCCGGCCGGCAGTCATCACATGCAGGTCGGAGATCTGCGCAATGATCACGGGTTTCCCCGCGGCCGCAACGGTACTTACTGCACTGACCATTGCGTCAAGGTTACGTAATCGATTTTTCCGGAGCCGAGCAGCGGGAGGTCATCCACCTTGACCACGCGGCGGGCAACTGCCAGATCCTGCGCATTGATCCGCCGCGCCGTCTGCTGCAACTTGATCCGGTCCAGATCCGGGTCTGTAGTCAGCAGCAGCGTGCTTTCGCCGGAGCGCGTCATTTCAGCCACTGCGGCATGCTTGAATTGCGGCGACGCGTGGTAGGCAATGTGCTCGACGCGCTCCAGAGAAACCATCTCGCCGGCGATCTTGGCAAAGCGCTTGACGCGGCCGTGTACGGTGACAAAACCGTCATCGTCAATACTGACCACGTCGCCAGTGTTGTACCAGCCGTCGCCCACTTCAGAACGCGGCGACTGCATGACGCCCGGGGAATCGTAGAAAAGATATCCCTGCATCAGATTGGGTCCGCGCACATGCAGCACGCCACCCACCTCGATTCCCGGCACCGGAACAATACGGTGCTCGATCCCGGGCAACAGGCGCCCCACCGATCCCGTGCGAAACGCAAGCTGGGTATTGAGCGACATTGCCGGCCCGCACTCGGTCGCACCATAGCCCTCATGTACGCGCAGGCCGAACTTGGAGAACCACAGTTGCGCCACGTCCGGATGCAGTTTTTCGCCACCGGCGATGACAAATCGCGCACGATAGAAATCATAGGGATGTGCCTGGCGCGCATAATTGCCGAGGAAGGTACTGGTCCCGAAGATATAAGTGCAGTCGCGGGTGTAGGCGTATTCCGGTATGACCCTGTAATGCAACGGGTTGGTGTACAGAAACAGCCGGGTGCCGGTCAACAGCGGCATCAGCGTGCATGAAACCAGGCCGAAAATATGATAAAGCGGCAACGCATTCAGGAATTTGTCATCTGGCCCGTAGTCAATTGCGGCGCGCAACTGGGTCATCCCGGCGAGCATCCCGCTCTGGGTGATCGCCACGCCCTTGGGACGCGCCTCCGATCCCGAAGTAAACAGCACCACGGCCGTGGCATCGGGATCCTGCGGCGGCAATGCGCGACGCGGGCGCAGCAGTGCATAAACAATCCACAACTTGTCCGGCAGCCGCAACTGCTCTCGCAGATCTTCCAGATAAACGATGCGGCATCCGGCAGCGTCAGCCGCGGCAACCAGCGGCTCCAGCTTCGCAACTTCGATAAAGCTGCGCGAGGTGATCACGGTGCGAATGACCGCGACGGCAAGCGCGCCGCGCACGGCTTCGACGCCGCTCGAATAATTGAGCATGGCGGCCACGCGCCCGCGCGAACACAGGCCGAACACCAGGCACACTGTCGCACCGATGTTGGGGAGCAGGACACCCACGCGTTCGCCGGGGCCGGTAATTCTTGAGGTCAGCCGGCCGAGTGCGAAACCGCCCTTGAGCAGATCGTTGTAGGTCTGCACCTGCCGCCGCACATCCTCGATAATGCGCGTCCGGTGGCCAAACAGTTCGGCGGCGTCGATCAGCGCCTCAAACAGCGACCGGCGGGGCGCCGCATCCACCATGGCGCGCTGCATCACTCGAAGCAGGTCTTCGGAAAGCTGCCGGCGGCGTGTCCCGGCGGCGCCTTTGGATCCTGCAAACGGTACCGGTTGCTGCACCACCAGAGAGATGCGCGGAAACCAGCGGCGCGGCCAACGTCCGCTAGTCGCAGCCCAGCGCGAATACAGCGAGCCCTCGATCCGCAGCGGGATCACATCGGCATCAGCACGCGCCGCGACGATCCCGGCAGCGTCATAGACTTTCATCGTGCTGCCGGTCGTGGACACCCGCTCCTGCGGGAATACCACCACGGCGCGTCCGTCGCGCAGTGCACGCACCAGACGTTTGACGGCGTATCCGCCTTCAGGCTCAAGGTCCACACAGGTCGCGACGCGTCGTGCGAGCGCACCCAGCCAGTGACCCGCCAACGCGCGCGGCAGCACGATCAGCGGCGTACCCGGCAGAAACAACGCTACCAGCAACGAATCGAGCAACGAATCGTGATTGGCGACCACCAGCGGCCGGCCGCGCGTGAGCTGACCATCGTGCCCGGACACGCGGACACGGTACATCAGGCCCAGCAGCAACCGTAAGAATTTACGCAGCACTTTTTGGTCCGGATCAGTCTTGATTTTGTCTGTCGCCAATCTGAAACGTCACCACTTGTAGCGGCTCCCCATGTCAGAGTCAAACGCGCGGTCCTGTACCGAACCGCAGCCCCACGTATATACCGGCCGTAAAACCACTACCTATAGCGTTGCGCCTTCGACAAACTCGAGAGATTATACATAAGTATATGTTTTAATTGAATTAATCGAAAACCTACCAGTTTGTTAGATTTGCCCGCCCGCCACTCCTGCCCTCTAATCGGCCCTAGTGGTGCCACTGGCATCACACCCAAAAAACCACTGTCAGGGAGATGAATCATGGAAATGCAAATACCCTCCGCCGTCATCGACGTACACCATGCCTTCGTAAAACCGGATTTTCGGCAAACAACCGAGTTCCGTTTCTCCCCGCAGTTAAGCGCGCGCTATGACCGCGACACACGCGCGCTGTGGTCGCACTGGACTTCGGCGCCCAGGCCCTGTTTCAATCCCGGCCTGCTGGCTGACATCCGCGCCTATTACAACTTCATAGGCGAAAGCGGTGGTCGCATCGACTGCGGTGACGCCGAAGAGCCGATCGAATACGTGATCCTCGCGTCGGGCATGCCCGGGGTATTCAACCTCGGCGGCGATCTGGATCTGTTCCGCCAGAAAATCGACAACCGTGACCGGAATTCGCTGACGGCCTATGGTCGCGCCTGCATCGACGTGCTGTACCGCAACTACATCGGCCACGGGCTGCCGATCACGACGGTGTCCCTGGTTCAGGGTGAATGTCTGGGCGGCGGATTCGAAGCGGCATTGTCGAGCGATGTCATCGTTGCCGAGAAAAGCTCGCGCTTCGGCTTTCCGGAAATCATGTTCAACCTGTTTCCGGGCATGGGCGCCTACTCCTTCCTCGATCGCAAGGTCGGCCAGCGCACTGCAGAGGCGATCATCAGCTCGGGCAAGATTTACACTGCGGAGGAAATGCGCGACCTGGGGGTCATCGATGTCGTCGCTGAAGACGGCGCCGGCAACGAGGCCATCGCCACCCTGATCAAGCAGCGCTCTCGCGCCCGCAACGGCCTGTCTGCGCTCGCTTCCGTGCGCCGCCGTGTGCACCAGATCACCTATGACGAGCTGATCGACGTCGTCGGCATCTGGGTGGAAGCCGCCCTGCGCCTGACGCCGCGCGACCTGAAACTGATGCAGCGCCTGGTGTCGCGGCAGAACGTGCTGCAGGAGCCGGCCACACTGCACTGACCGGCCGGACTGGACAGCCAGCGATCACGCCATGAAAACATTCCGCCCGCACTCTGATAAACTGCGCCCACGGTCGCCGGACCCTATGCCGGACGACCCGGGGGAAAACGGCATGTCCGATCAGGACCAGTCCTACACCATAGAGCAGACGTCGCAGTTGCTCGGGATCTCGGCGCAGAAACTGCGGCGCTGGGACGAACAAGGCATCCTCAGCGCGCAGCGCACCGAGGGCGGTCATCGCCGCTACCCGAGGGAAGTCATTGACCGCCTGGTCCAGGCCAACGGCGGCGCTTTCGCGGAAAAGACTTCGCGCGAACTGGCCAGCGTCAAGCGCACACTGGCCGAAAAACGCCGGATCATCCAGTTGCTGATCGAGAGCGAAGGCCGATACCGCGACCTCGTCGAGACTTCGCACGACCTGATCTGGCAAACCGATGCCGAGGGCCGCTTTACCTATCTCAACGCCGCGGCGCACCATATTTTCGGGCTGGCGCCGCAGGACCTGATCGGCCGGTGTTTTTTCAATTTCGAGAGCAATGGCGCCCACATCCCGAACCGCCGCTTTCTCGCGACGCTGCACCGCAACGGTGAGGTGCAGAACCAGCTGACGCACCTGACGACCGCGCGCGGCGAAGATCGCTGGATCGGAATCAATGCCCGCGTAACCCGTGACGAGAACGGCGAAATGCTCGGCATCCGCGGTACTGCGCGCGACATCACCGAGCAGCACCTCGCGAACCGTCGCGCAGAGCATGTCGCCATGCACGACGCGCTGACCGACCTGCCCAACCGCACGGCCCTGCAGCGACAAGTCGAGCAGGCCCTGAAATCCGGTCAGGTCGGCGCGGTCATCATGATCGACATGGATCATTTCAAGCGCGTGAATACGGTGTTCGGCCACGGCGCCGGCGACCAATTGGTGCTCGGACTTACGGGTGTGCTGCGCAATGTCGAACGCGACTACAACGGCGAACTGTTCCGCATTGGCGAAGACCAGTTCGTGCTGCTGCTGCCCGAAGCCCTGCGTGAGGAAGCGCGGTCCGCGGCGGCCAGCGCGCTCGACGCGGTGCAGAATTACCGTCTCGAAACCGCGCACAACCGGGTGATCTCCAATGTCACGGCATCGATCGGCGTGGCGATGTATCCTTTCCACGGCAGCGGTTGGCCTACCCTGCTGTCTGCCATTGATTCAGCAACACATCAGGCCAAGGATCAGGGGCGCAACTGTGTCGTGCTGTTCAATCCGGCGTCCGATGCGCTGCGCGCGAGCAACCGCCGTGCGCACTGGTCACATCTGATCAGCGAAGCGCTGGTGCAGGACGAGATTTCGCTGTACGCGCAACCTGCCGTGCAGATCAGCACCGGCGCCGCAATCCATCACGAAATTTTCCTGCGCCTGCGTGACGAACAGGGCACCTGGGCTGACGCCCAGCAGTTCATGAATACCGCGGAAACCCTGGGTTATGCGCCGGCGCTGGATCAACGTGTGATTGCCCGCGTACTGACCCACATGCACGAGAACCGTAAAGGCCAGCAGCTGCCCTACGCCATGAACCTTTCGGCTTCGTCGATTTCCGACCCCGCCTGGGTGCGCGAGATCGTGGAGATG
>JAOUIN010000165.1 GCA_029883965.1 Betaproteobacteria bacterium | reverse complement strand
TTTTCACGCAGTCGTCACCGCGATTCAAGCAGATGTTCATGTACATGGCGGGCTACGACGACGAAGAGCGTTTTGACGAGGAAGTGGCCAAAGGGATGACGGTGCGCGGTTACCTCGACAAGATCAAATGCCCGACGTTGCTGGTCACCGGGGAGTTCGATCCGCTGTGTCCGCTTGAAGACGCGATCGAGGCCTACGAAGACCTCAAGGTGCCCAAGGAAATGTGGGTGTTTGAGAACCAGTACCATCCGCTGTGGAGCATCAACAACCTCGGCGGCATGGATTGCCACGATTACGTATTCGACTGGCTGCAGGCCTTCTTCGCCGGCAAACGCAAGCCGACGAAACGCGGGAGCATTTCCTATATCAAGGAAAACGGCGACGGCCCGTGGTCTGACTGTGGCTGGACGCCGCCGGTCAAGCGCGGGCAGGCGTACTTCTGATCCTGGTCGAATTGCCCCGACCCGATGAAAAAGGCGCGCCGCGGCGCGCCTTTTTTTGCCGGTCAGGACACTAACGCAATTCAGCCACCGCGCGCGCAATGCGGCGACCGGCTTCGGTCAGATTATCGAGCGAACTGGCGATCGAGATCCGCATGTATGGACTCAACCCGTAGGCTTCCCCCTGCACCACCGCAACACCAGCGTGCTCAAGCAGATATACAACTACATCCACTTCCTTCTCGAGCACCTTGCCGTCCGGCGTTTTGCGGCCGAGCAGCCCGGCGCAGCGCGGAAACAGATAAAACGCGCCTTGCGGCTTGTCGCAGGTCAGGCCCGGTACCTCGCGCAGCAGTTCGAGCATGTGATCGCGCCGTTCCTGGAATGCCGCCGCGCGCTCCGCGAGAAACTCCTGCGGCCCGTTCAGCGCTTCAACCGCCGCCCACTGGCTCAGTGAATTCACGCCCGCTGTACTCTGGGACTGCATCTTGACCATGGCCCGAATCAGCTCCAGGGGACCCGCTGCATAACCCAGACGAAATCCGGTCATGGCATAAGCCTTGGATACACCATTGACCGTCAGGGTACGATCCGCGAGATCAGGCGCCACCTGCGCCATGGTGCAGAACTCCACACCGTCGAATCGCAAATGCTCATAGATGTCGTCGGACAGCACCCACACCTGCGGGTGACGCCGCAGCACCTCCGCCAGTGCCAGCAGCTCCTCGCGGCTGTAGATCGCGCCGCTGGGATTGCCGGGAGAATTCAGCAGCAACCACTTGGTCCGTGGTGTGATCGCGGCTTCCAGCTGCTCCGGTGTGAGCTTGAAGCCGCGGTCGATGCCGCAGGTCACCACGACCGGCGTGCCGTCTGCCACCAGCGTCATGTCCAGATAGGAAATCCAGTAGGGGGCCGGGATGATCACCTCGTCGCCGGGGCCTACCGTCGCCTGCAGCGCGTTGAACAGGATCTGCTTGCTGCCGGTGCCCGCCATGACCTGCTCGGCGGAAAAATCGAGTCCGTTCTCGCGGATGAACTTGTTCCGCACCGCTTCGCGCAACTGCGGGATACCGTTGATTGGCGTATACCGGGTCTCGTTGCGGTCCATCGCCGCGACCACCGCCCGCTTCACATGTGGGGGCGTCTCGAAATCGGGCTCACCGATCATCAGGCCGATGACGTCACGGCCGGCAGCACGCAAATCCCGCACCTTCTGCGCCGCCACGTTGCTCGGTGAGAGCTTGATGCGCGACAGGCGCTCTGAAAATTCAATCATGGCTTGACCAGACCCAACAATTTTAAATACATGCTCTAACGACGCCCGTGTCGTCTCACGCTGAATTTACTGAGGTTGTATACCTATTTTTTTGAACAACGGAATCCATTTTGCACGCTCCGCACGGATGTGTGCGGCGAACTCCGCGGACGTGCTGCCGATGGCTTCGATGCCGAGGCCGAACATCTTGTCCTTTACTTCCGGCACCGAGACCGCTTTTCGCGTTTCCTGCTGCAGACGCGCAATGATTGCGGGCGAGGTGCCTGTACGCACCGCAAACCCGTTCCACGAAGTCGCCTCGTATCCGGACACCCCACCCTCGGCGATCGTCGGCAAATCGGGAAGCAGCGCGGAACGCTTGGCAGTCGAAATACCCAGCGCGCGCAATCTGCCGGACTTTACATGGGCGATCGACGACGAAATCTGGTCAAACGCGATCTGCACCTGCCCCGTCAGCAGATCCGCCATCATCTGTCCGCTGCCCTTGTACGGCACATGCACGATGTCGATTCCGGCAAGCGCCTTGAAGAGCTCCGCGGAGACGTGGGTCGCACCGCCGACGCCCGACGTTCCGAAGGAATACTTCCCTGGCTGGGATTTCGCCATGGTCACGAGTTCTTTTACCGACTTGGCCTGCAACGACGCGGGCACCACAAGGATCAGCGGCAACGCTCCAATCTGGCTTACCGGTGCGAGATCTTTTTCCGCGCTGTACGGCAGCTTGGAATAGAGGTAATGGTTGAAGGCCATTACCCCGGTGGTGGCCATCAGCACGGTGTAACCGTCGGCATTGGATTTGGCGACCACGTCAGCACCGATATTACCGCCGGCACCGGCGCGGTTGTCCACGACCACCTGCTGGCCGAATGCGGCACTGAACCGCTCGGCAATGATGCGCGCGGTGACGTCGGTCGACCCCCCCGGTGCGAACCCCACGACCAGGCGGATCGGTTTGGTCGGATAGGGCTGCTGCGCTGCCACGGCGGCGCAGCTCAGGCAGGCGCCGACTATCGCCACAGCACCAGTCAGGTTTTTCATATCAGATCTCCAGGTTGTCCGGCATCGTCCGGAATTACGGTGTGCGGGTCCGTATGGCCATCCCGGCGCGCGATGCGGAAGCTTACAGGTTTTCCCCGGAAACGGGTCGGAGGGAGGGGCGGCGGGACACGGTCTAACGGCAAGTCGACAGGATGCCGGGTCCGGCTACTCCCGTCTGCGGCTGCAAGGCAGCCCGCCATGCGACGGCGGAACCGTCGACGGATAACGCCCTTAAATCAGGTTTTAGGCGGTCAAAGAAATGAAAAGGCGCTCCTTCGAGCGCCAGGTCACGGACTAAAGCCCGGATTTCTCGTTACTTGCGGGCATCTTTCTTCTTTTTGCGCTCTGACCGCATGATGACAAAAGCGTAAATGCCGATCAGACCGACAAAAAACAGTGCAAACAGGATCATGCCGGTGGGATCAGCGTCAACACGCGGCGTGGCAACAACCACTTCATCATTCGCAATCGCGGGAAGAGCCATCAGTAAGGTTGTAAGTCCGGCAACTATTTTGTTCATCGCAAGCTCCTGGTCAACAGTGGATAGAGGTCCGCGTTTGACCCAGTAACCTGATCACCCGCAGCACGTCGCCATGTTGGCAAACTCAGCTTGCGGCAGCCTTACGCCAGCTTGCATTAACCTTACAGCCCTGGGGGAATAAGCGCAAAAAGGCGGCCCGGATCACGAAATCACGTCGATTGCCGGCAGGGCAACTGCGGCACATTGGCCGACGCTTAAAAGTAGCCGTCCATCATCCTGTCCACCCATGGCGGCAGACGGACGTCGTCCTTGCGTTCAAATGCCGGAATATAGGGCTTGATATCGAGCACCGGCGTCCCGTCCAGCGCGTCAAGGCCGCGCAGCGTGAGTCCCTTTTCGTCAACCGCCACCAGTTCCACCGCAGTGACGCCCAGCGGATTGGGACGATACTTGGTGCGCTGGGCAAACACACCGACCGGCGCAATATCCTCCAGGCCGCGCGGATTGCGTGCGATCTGTTTCGCCGGATCAAAGGGCGGAATCTGATCGAGGTGAAAAACGACAACTACATGGGAAAACTCGCTGAGCCCGGCCAGTCCCTTGACATAGAGCAGGTCGATATCGATACGCGACTCGACATTCGCCCAATGACCCGCAGACATCGCGGTACGGTCGTTGCGCACATAACCTATGGGTTCGAACCGGGCCATGATCGGGACCCTCCTCAGCGTGTGACGTTTAACTCCGCGATAAACCGCGGCGCAAAAGAACAAGGGGCTAGCCGTTAAGCTAACCCCTTGTTTAATTCTGGTAGGCGGTGCGAGATTCGAACTCGCGACCAACGGATTAAAAGTCCGCTGCTCTACCAGCTGAGCTAACCGCCCTCAAAAAGGGGCGAATTTTAACATGCCCGCCCAGTGGGTCAACCGTGGTTTGCGCCATTGATTGGCATAAAAGCGCTCAGGCTTCCTGCATCATGCGCCAATACTGGTATTTCATCGTGCCGGCGGCGCCGATGACGATCGCCAGGAAAGTCAGCATCGAACCAATGGCCACTGTGGACATTCCGGTAATCGCCTGCCCTACCGTGCATCCCATGGACAGCACCCCGCCCACGCCCATGAGCACACCACCGACAGCGTGATTGCCGAAATCCTTAATCGAAACAAACCACTCGATGCGAAAACTCTTCACGATCAGCGCGTAGACAAACGAGCCGGCAATGACGCCGGCGAGCGCGACCACGCCGAAATTGACCAGCGTGAACTTGCCGGGGCTCATCAGATAACGCACGGTGTCGCCCATCGGGCTGATGAAGGTGTACGACTGCACCTGGACCCGGCTCGGAACCATCGTTGCAAATTCTGCGTATTCCTTCCATGCCTGGCCGAGTGCTCCGCCGGTGATGTACCAGCCGGCCAGAACGGCCAGTCCGACGGCAGCACCGCCGAGAATATTATCGAAATTGCCGCGAAAATCTGCCGAACGGAAAACGTAAACGAGCAGGCCAAGCGCCAGTGCGCCGCCGATTGCGGCATTAAGCATGCGCGACGGCTGAAAACCAAACATGCCGGAGATCACCGCACCGAGTTCCTGAGTGTTCATGCCGTGCTGCGCGAGATTGATCGTGGTCGCGGATACCCAGGGATGGAACAGTTTTTCGTAAAACGGCGTCCACAGCATCAGATAGGCCATGATCGCTGCTATCACCAGCACGACCAGTGACTTCAGGTTGCCGGCACCGACCCGCACCAGTGTCTTGTTGCCGCAACCACTGGCCAGCGTCATGCCGATGCCGAACAGCGCACCGCCCGCGAGGTAGCGCAGCCAGCCGAAACTGGAAGTGCGGTAGGGCGGAAATGTTTCGCCGGACAGATTGACTATGCCCGCCAGTTCCATCGCGATCACGCCGGCAATGGCAATGGCCATCGCGAACAGCCACGCGCGCATGCGGCCGCTGTCTCCGATGTTGACCCAGTCCGATACCGCACCCATGGTGCAGAAATTGGTCTTGTTGACGATGGCACCCAGCACCATGGCAACGGCAAATACCGCGATCAGCACCTGATGATGTACGTTGAATTCCATGCACTCTCCTTCTGCGTGCAGGCCTGGTGGCCCGTTTTATGCAATCGAATACC
>JAOUIN010000164.1 GCA_029883965.1 Betaproteobacteria bacterium | reverse complement strand
CAACCTGCTGCTGCTCGACGAGCCGACCAACCACCTGGATCTGGAAACGCGCGAAGCGCTGACCGTGGCGCTGGCACAGTTCGAAGGTACGCTGGTGCTGGTGTCGCACGATCGTCATTTGCTGCGTGCAACCACCGATCAGTTCCTGATTGTCGCCGACGGGCAGTTGCAGCCGTTCGACGGTGACATGGATGATTACCGCGACTGGCTGTTCAAGACCAAGCTGGCAGCGGCGCAGGATGCCGCGGCAAATAAGTAAAAAACATAATAAAAACAATGGCTTATTAAATGCATCGCGTAACGTGTGCCGTCATCCGCGCCGGCGCCCTCCGTTCTTACGCGCCTTGAGTTCAGCGCGGTAGGCGTCGAGCCCGGCACGTCCGGCGCGGCCCATGTCGTCCAGCGTTTTTTCCCAGTTTCTGCGATGGTCCCGGAGCGCGGCGACGATGGATTCGGCGACCAATAGGTTGCGGTACCACTTGGCATTCGCCGGGACAATCAGCCACGGTGCATGGGGTGCCGCGGTTTTTGAGATGGCGTCCTCATAGGCTGCGGTGTATTCGTCCCAATAATCACGCTCTTTCCAGTCGTTCGGGTTCAGCTTCCACGCAGTGCTGGTGTCCTTTTCGCGCTCCAGCAGACGTTTCTCCTGCTCGTCTTTGGTGATGTGCAGGAAGTACTTGAGCACGATGGTGCCGTGTTCGGCCAGCAGTTCCTCGAAGTCACGGATATGTCCGTAACGTTCTTTCCAGGTTTTCTTCGGCGCCAGGTCGTGTACCCGGACGACCAGCACGTCTTCGTAATGCGAGCGGTTGAAAATCGCGAATTCGCCGCGACGCGGTGCGTGACGATGCACCCGCCACAAGAAGTCGTGCTCGCGCTCCTCCGTGGTGGGGACGCCGAACGATACGACGCTGACGCCGCGCGGATTGAGGCAGCCGGCGACATGCTTGATGGTGCCGTCCTTGCCGGCGCTGTCGCGACCCTGCAGCACTACCAGCACGCTGTGCACCTTCGCGCCCCACAGCGCATCCTGCAGTTCGAACATCTCGTCGCCGAGCGTGCCAAAACGCTTTTCGGCTTTCGCCCGGGTCATGCCTGCCGGCGGTTCAGCGGAAATACGGGACAGGTGGACCTTGCAGTCACGGTTGTCGAACAGGTTTTTTGGCATCGGTAAATTTCCCATTATCGTGACGCGGTGAGCGGGTCTGCAGTCGCTGCGCCGGCGCCGATGTAGTCTGCGGCTACAATGGACGTGCTACGGTCAGTGTCGACCGAGTTTACCTGGAGAGATTACCGCAGTATGTCCTGGCAACCCGAAAAAATCCGCGAATGGCTGGACACGGCAGTCTGGCGCGAGCCGAATGAGCCCCGGTCAAAGGGACGCATGTGGACGGTGCGCCTGATGCGGCTGGCGATCGTGCTGGCGCGTGATCTGGCAAGCGGCCAGATTACGTTGCGTGCGATGGGCCTGGTGTATACGACGCTGCTCGCGATCGTGCCGCTGCTGGCGTTGAGCTTCTCGGTGCTCAAGGCATTTGGCGTCTACAACCAGATCCGGCCGATGCTGTTGGGATTTCTCGAGCCGCTCGGTGAACAGAGTGTAGAAATTACGGCCCGCACCATTCAGTTTATCGAGAACGTCAATGTGGGCGTACTCGGGTCGGTCGGCCTTGCGCTGCTGTTCTACACCGCGGTATCGCTGGTGCATAAAATCGAGGAGGCATTGAATTTCATCTGGCACATCAGCCGGGCACGCGGCATTGGCGAGCGCTTCAGCCGCTACCTGTCGGCGCTGCTGGTCGGGCCGGTGCTGGTTTTTTCTGCGATCGGCATTACCGCTACGGCGACCAGGATCAGCGTGATTCGCGATGCGATGGAGGTCGAGGCCATCGGTTGGGCCGTGGGTCAGGCGGGACAGCTCACCCCGTACCTGCTGGTGATTGCTGCCTTTACTTTCATCTACGTATTCATTCCGAACACCCGGGTGCGATTCGGGCCGGCGCTGGCTGGCGGCGTGGTGGGCGGCATACTGTGGCAGTCAGCCGGTTGGGCGTTCGCCACCTTTGTGGCGTCCTCGACGAATTACGCTGCGATCTATTCCGGCTTCGCAATTCTGATTCTGTTCATGTTGTGGCTGTATCTGAGCTGGCTGATTCTGCTGTTTGGCGCCAGCGTGTCTTTCTATGTGCAGCATCAGGAATATCTGGAGGCGAGGGGTGGCGAACTCAGTCTCTCGAGTCGTATGCGCGAACGGTTGGCGCTAATGATCATGGGACTCATTGCGCGGCGCCACCGGGAAGGACTGGTACCCTGGACCGTGGATACGCTGTCGCAAACATTGCGCATGCCGGTACGCATGGTCGATGCGTTGTTAAGTGAACTGCAGACGCATGGATTTTTGGCGCCTACCGCCGATGAACCGACGGGCTGGCTGCCGGTGCGCGAGCCGGCTAGGGTCAGCGCCAAGGATATTCTCGATGCAGTACGCATCACGGGCGAGGACCGTTATCTGAATCCGGAGGTGCTGCCCGCCTCAGAGGCGATCGAGAGCCTGATCCGGCGCTGTGATGAAGCGACTACGGCGGCGTGCGGCGATGTGTCGGTCGAAAAACTTGGAGGCGACTAACCGGTTGTGCTGCCGGCTGCGAAATTTCGTTGCTTGCCGGGTGATTCTTTACGATTTGGTAAGAGTCGCCGTCAATGCCGCTAATCGCTTGATGGGCGGGTGCCGCTACGCTAAGGTATGCGCGGCAATTAACGGCATTAGCCAATTCCGTTGATTTGTGCATGGAAGCCCACCCGGTTGCCGGATGACCGATACTCCATTGAGACAGCGCATAGTCGATGAAAATACTCCTGATCGAAGACGATACACAAACCTCGGACTACGTCGCGAACGGGATGCGTGAGCGCGGTCATGTGGTGGATCATGCAGCGAACGGCCGGGACGGTCTGTTTCGCGCGACCGGCGGCGGTTTCGACATCATGATCATCGACCGCATGCTGCCTGCCGTTGACGGTCTGACCATCGTGAAGACGATGCGCGGTGCCGGAATCAAGACGCCGGTTCTGCTGCTCACGACGCTGGGCGGCATCAATGACCGCGTTGAAGGACTCGAAGCCGGCGCCGACGATTACCTGACCAAGCCCTTTGCTTTTGCCGAACTGCTGGCCCGAGTCAATGCATTGTCACGGCGTCCGCCGATCGTCGACGAATCCACGGTGCTGCGCGCCGGTGATCTGGAACTGAACCGGCTCAAACGCACGGTGACGCGCGGCGGCAAGCGGATCGAACTGCAGCCGCAGGAGTTCCGGCTGCTTGAGTATCTGATGCATAACGCGGGGCAGGTAGTGACCCGCACCATGCTGCTGGAGAACGTCTGGGAGTTTCACTTCGATCCCCGCACCAGTGTGGTCGAAACCCACATCAGCCGTTTGCGCGCCAAGGTCGACCGGGATTTCGACGAGGAACTGATCCATACGGTGCGCGGCTCGGGATACTCCCTTGGCATCACCGGTTAGTTTTCTCCGCACGACCAGCTTCCGCTTTCTCGCCTGGTATGCCGCCATTTTCGGCATATCGGTGGTGATGCTGTTTGCGACTGTCTACTGGATAACGCTGGCCGCGCTGGACCGGCAGCGCAGCGAATCAGTGCAGCGGGAATTGCAGGTGCTGAGCGATCTGTACAGCGAACGCGACGTCGACAGCGTCATGCGCGCGATACAGCTGCGGGTGATCGACCTGCGGCCGCCGCGCCGCTACTACCTGCTGCAGGACGCATCCGGCACGCGAATTGCCGGAAACCTGCCGCCGATGAAACCCGTGGAAGGAGATGTCGAGCTGCCGGTGTCTGCGCTGTTTCCGGACCGTGTCGGCAAGTCCGAGGATCCGCTGGATGCGTATCCCGTCGCGGCACTGGGGCTCCGGCTTGAGAACGGCGGCTTCCTGCTGGTTGGCGAGAACCAGTACCGGACGATCAAGGCCCGGGAAGCGATTATCAGGGCCTTCAGCTGGGGTATTTTGATCACGGTGTTGCTTGCGGCCGGCGGGGGCATGGTGCTGGGCGTGGGATTTCTGCGCCGGATCGAGGAGATCAACCGTACGACCCGTTCGATCATGGAGGGTGACTTGTCGCAGCGGGTGCCTGCGCGGGGCGGCGGCACCGAAATGGATCAACTGGCATTGAATCTGAATGCCATGCTTGACCGGATCCAGATGCTGATGGAGAGCGTCAAGCGCGTGTCCGACGACATCGCGCACGACTTGCGCACGCCCCTGAGCCGCCTCCGGCACCAGCTTGAGAGCGCGCAGAGCAAAGCCGCGCCCGGTGAAGATGCCGTCATTGAGCAATCCATCGCGGAGCTTGATTCCATACTGGCGACGTTCTCGGCGTTGCTGCGTATCGCCCAGATTGAAACAGGTGCACGCAAGGCGGCATTTTCCTGTGTCGACCTGGCGCAGATCGTAAAGTCTGTGGCCGATGCGTACGTCCCGGTTGCGGAAGACCGTGACCAGAAGCTGGAGGTCATGATCGGGCGTCCGTCATCCATCCATGGTGACCGGGAGCTGCTGACGCAGCTGGTCGCGAACCTCATTGAAAATCCGATTCATCATTGTCCGGCCGGCGTGAAGATTACCGTGGGGTTGCGACGGGATGCGGATGTGACGGTATTTTATGTGGCTGACACGGGCCCGGGGATACCGGCGTCTGAACGCGACAAGGTTTTCCGGCGCTTTTACCGGCTTGAGGCCAGTCGGACCACGCCGGGCAACGGTCTGGGGCTCTCGATAGTGAAAGCCATTGCGGATCTTCATGGCGCATCGGTTGAATTGTCTGACAATCAACCCGGACTTAAGGTTGCGATTCGCTTTCCGGCCACAGCTGAACGTGGCGCGGCAAAAAAATAGATCGCCTGAAATCGTACTAACGCACGCCGTTGTCTGCGCTGTCGTCATTCTGCGACGGTTCAGGTCAGTTTCCTCTCGGTCCGGTGATTTCTCGTAAGTTACGCGTAAGAAAACATTGCGTTGATCGCTCCATTCTTTACTAATGGATTACATGTTTGTAAGAACCCGTCCGGCGGTCAAATCACGTTTATCTTTCGTCCATCCAACAAATCGTTGGCCGGATTCATAACTTCGTAACTTGATTCTCACAGGAGATAAACATGTATAGCAAATCACTGATCGCCATCGCCCTTGCCAGCGCGTTTGCAGTTTCGACCTCCGTCGCCTACGCGGAAGACGACAAGAAAGACGCCGAGAAGCCGCAGCTCGTTGCTGACCAGGACAAGAAAGACGCGGAAGCGCCGCAACTCGTTGCCGAGGGTGACAAGAAGGAAGGCGAAGCCCCTCAACTGATCGCCGAGGGCGACAAGAAGGAAGGTGAAGCGCCGCAACTCGTTGCCGAGGGGGACACG
>JAOUIN010000163.1 GCA_029883965.1 Betaproteobacteria bacterium | reverse complement strand
AGTGGAGGAAAGCGGGTTTGCCGGGAATATCGTTGTCGGCACGGATCTGGTCAGCGTTCGGCTGCCGGCCAAGTAAGTTCCGTTACGTCGGCGCAGCCGGAGAATGACCGCGCAAAATCTTGCCGGTAAACCAAACGCCATCAATGCCCGGCGGTAAACGCCCGCGGCGCAACGCCCAGCGAGCGCCGGAACATCGTTGAAAACGCCCCCGGACTTTCGTAACCAAGGTCAACCGCTACGCGCGTGACCGGCGCGCCTTCGGCCAGCCGCCGGATCGATTCCAGCAGACGTGCCTGCTGTTTCCAGCGCGCGAAACTGATGCCGGTTTCGCGCAGGAACCGCCGGTAGAGGGTGCGCGTACTGGTGTTCATGTCCTCGGCGTCAACATCGCAGGGCCGCCGCGTCGACAGGTCGGCGAGAATACTTTCACATAATTGCGTCAGGTCGGCGCTCTCCGGTAACGGCAGATCCAGCGCGCACGGTGGCAATTGCCGGATCTCGACCAGCAGCAGCCGCAACAGCAGCCCGTCGTCACCGTGCTCGTCGTAGGTCCCGGGCACTGTCGCCGCCCGCACCACCAGTTCGCGCAGCAGCGGCGTGACTTCGAGCACCGCGCACGAAGCCGGCATGCCCGCAGCAGCCGCAGCATCGACATACAGGCTGTGCATGTCGACCACGCCGTACATCTGGATTTCGTGCACCGTCCTGGCCGGCACCCACAGCGCACGGCTCGGCGGCACGATCCACGCATGGCGCGCCGTGCGCACCTGCATCGTCCCCGCCACGGCAAACACGAACTGCGCACGACCATGCCAATGCGGCTTGATGTGATGACCTTTCGGGTACGACGTACGCCGCGTGACCACGGCGCGCGTAAGATCACCGCGCACCGGGCTTTCAGGTGCAGTCATGGTGGCGGTCGCGCCTGAGCGCGGGATCACGGCCTTGCGCTGAATCGATTTACCCATGACTTTCGGAAAATATGTCCATTTCTCGAATGTTCGTGGCTAATATTCGAAAGACAGACGATTGTAACTCAAGCACACTTGGCATCTATGACTACCACCGCATCCACTGCTACACCCGTCGCCCATCCCGACGGACTCCCAGGCATCGTCAAACTGTTGCTCAATATCGGCCACGCCGTCGACCACATGTTCCTGCTGATTTTTGCCACGGCGGTTTCCAGCATCGCCGTCGAGTTCGGATTTGCCAACTGGACCGACCTGATGCCCTATGGCGTCGGCGCATTTGCGCTGTTCGGCCTCGGTGCGTTGCCTGCCGGCCGCCTCGGTGACCTGTGGGGCCGGCGCATCATGATGATCATTTTCTTTGTCGGCATGGGTGTCGCAGCACTACTGGTGGCCGCAACCCAGAATGCGTGGCAGCTCGCCGCCGCACTGACGCTGCTCGGCGCATTCGCCGCGATCTACCATCCGGTAGGCATCCCCATGCTGGTGCAGGGCGTGCCGAATCCGGGTGCGGTCATCGGGCTCAACGGCCTCGCCGGCAACCTCGGCATCGCGGTGGCCGCGCTGGTCACCGGCTTCCTGGTGCAGTGGATAGGCTGGCGCACGGCCTTCATCGTGCCGGGGCTGGTGTCCATCGGCTGCGGCATCGCCTTCGCGATGGTCTGTCCGCATGAAACCGAGTCGCCATCCAAACGCAAGGGCGGCAAGGCCAAGGTCGCACTGACACCGCAGATGCTGCTGCGCGCTTTCGCCGTGATGACCGCCGCTGCGGCGGTCAGCACCATCCTGTTCAACTTCACCACCAACGGCAACGCGCACCTGCTCGCGGACGGATTCACCGGCGTGCTCGACGATCCGGCCGCGATCGGCATCATGCTCGCCGTGATCTACACCATCGCGTCGTTTGCGCAAATCGTCGTCGGCCGGCTGATAGACCGCGTCGCGTTCAAGCCGCTGCAGGTATGGATATCGATCATCCAGATCCCGCTGCTGATCTGGGCAGCGCACTCGCAAAGCTGGGGGCTGTTCGTCGCGCTGCTGGCGGTGATGATTTTCGTATTCGGCGCCATTCCCTTCACCGATGCGATGATCGTGCGTTATGTCGATGACCGCCTGCGCTCGCGCGTCGCCGGCATGCGGCTGACCGTGGCTTTCGGTTTCAGCTCGCTGGCCGTATGGGCGCTCGGGCCGCTGGTCAAGACCGTCGGCTTCTCGACCTCACTGTGGATACTCGCGGGCATCGCTGCAATCAAGGCCGCGATCGTGATGCTGCTGCCGGATGAGCCGGCGACACCGGCAGCCGAACCCGTACGCGTCTGAATCCGGCCGTTTGCCCGCCCTGGGGCCATAGAGCGCCCAAAAACCCCTTTCTGGTCAAGGACTTCGCTTTCCTGTATCATCTTGGTCCCCCCGACGTGCCGGTATCTCCATGCCGGCACCGTCTCTACACAGACCCGCAATGAGAGGCATCTGAAATGGAAATCATGGAATTTCTGGCCAACAGCGGCGAACAGCTCGACACCGACATTGCCGCGGCAACAGGTTTATCGCTGGCCACCGTACGTTCACGCGTCACCGATCTTCACGCGAAAGGCGCGATCATGGTGTGCCGGTCGATCCGTTACAAGGACGGCAAGGAAATCGAAGGCGTACTCTGCCGCGTTTCGGGATACATCCCGCCGGCCGCACCCGGCCGCAAGTCCAAAGCGCAAATGCCGCCAAAGAGCAATAACTCGCACGACTGAGCCGCGGCTCCGGCAAACCTTCCGCTTCGTACAAAAAACGGCCCGCATCATGCGGGCCGTTTTCATGAGCGGAGCCGGATCAGCTTTTGTTGATACCCGAGGACTCGATCACTTCGCGCCATTTCTTGATCTCATCACCGATGAACTTGCGAAATTCTTCAGGCGTTGAAGAATGGGCATCCATGCCCAGACTACCCAGTTTCGCCCGCAAGTCCGCAGAATTCAGGCCCTTGACCACGGCCTGGTTGATCTTGGCAACGATCGCACCCGGCGTCTTGGCCGGTGCCAGTACGCCGTACCAGGTGCTGAATTCGTAACCCGGCACACCCGACTCGGCGATTGTCGGTATATCCGGCAATACCGACGATCGCTTGCTACCGCTGACACCGATACCACGCAGCCGGCCCGCCTTGAGATGCCCGAACACAGTCGGAATCGGTGACATTACACATTTCACGTTCCCAGCCATGGTGTCGCGCACAGCCGGGCCACCGCCCTTGTACGGCACGTGCAGGAGATTGATCTTCGCAATCTTGAGCAGATATGCCATCGACAGGTGCGTGGAACTGCCGGCGCCCGCGGAGCCAAACGCAATCTTGCCGGGCTGCGCCTTGGCCAGCGCGACAAACTCGGCGACATTCTTCGGCGGAAAGGCATTGTTGACCACCAGCACGCTCGGCGTAAATCCGGCCAGCGAAATCGGCGCCAGATCACGCAGTGCCACGTAGGCGCGTTCTGGACGCAGCGTTTCATTCACAGCCAGACCGATGTTGTTGACGATCAGCGTATAACCGTCAGGCTCGGATTCCGCCAGCAGCGTCGTGCCTATGGTGCTGCCGCCGCCGCCGCGATTGTCCACGACCACCTGCTGCCCGAGTTCCTCGCCCAGTTTCGCGCCGACCAGGCGTCCGACAAGGTCAGAGGTACCGCCGACCGAATACGGCACGATGAAACGGATGGGGCGCTCGGGATAAGCGTCTGCCTGCGCTGCGCCGGCGTTGCTCCCGATTACGAAAAGTACAACGGAAATACTGCTCCGGGACCAAAATTTCTTCATGCTATTCTCCTCGTTATTTTGGAAATTCACTGCATCTGGTTGCCGGTTCATGCAGGCTGACCGGCTCACCACGATTCACATTCTACTGCGTCAGCTGACGCACCATCTGTTCAACATACTTGCATGTAAGCGCGCGCATCTGGGCCGCCGTAAGATTGCTGACCGGATGCGGCAATTCAACGTACGGATGCCCATCCATACCCTTGCTGCGAAACTGATATACGGCAGCGTTCCTAAATACCTGCGTCAGGAACAGCGTCGCCGGAATGCCCAGCCTTTCGAACTCCATCGTGTCGTGCACACTGCACAACGTGCAGGATCCTCATCCGCCGAGCGCCGCTGCCGCCACCTGCACCTTGTCCGCCAGCTCACTGATCAGCTCTGCTGATGCCGGTTTCGAATAATGCTCCTTGCGCCGGATGATGACATCGGCAACGCCATAATCGCTTTTCAGTATGTCCGCCACGGTCTCGAGGATGACGTCAGCCTGCTCCTTGGTGTTATCGAGCAGACCGACCACCTTGCCGGCGAGATCCATAGGCCGCGGCGCGAGCGCGAGCCGCAGCCGGCTGCCCCCCGCCGTGGGATCGATGAATGGAAGAGCGCCCGTTGCCATCGTGTCAGTCATATAACTAAAAATACCCCTCTATCGCAGATGTATCAACCTCAACAGTTCAGACTACATATTCACCGTGAACGTAATGACTGGATTCATTCCAGCCGTGGCAGACAGCGGTCACGGGCCCCAGTCCTCCGGCAACAATCAGGTGCAGGCGATCCGGATCTTTCACCGCCTTGATCAAAGCCGCATCATCATCGGGATCAATGCCCATCGCGAGCGCGCGTTCGGCACGCCAGTTGCCGCCGCGCTTGAGATTTTTCTGGGTACGTACCGCCAGTTCGCACAACCGGTGCTGCACATCCATGCGCGACATCCCCGCCTGCGCACACAGCTTCGCATGCTGCGGGCTCATCGCGACCATCACGTCAGAGTTGAACCACATGTTCCACGAACCGGGCGCCGTCATTGCGTCACCGATGCCCCTGAGCAGTCGCTGCGGTTCAGTGCTGACGTCATCAAAATGCAGTCGCGGACTTTCAACCATTGCACAGGTAATCACATTCTGCGCAGCGGCGTAGCCGCGTGACACCGCGAGGCTTTCCCAGGGGCTCTGTGCCATGTGCTCCGTCAGGCATGCCGTATAGCGTATCGGCGAAGCGAATACGGTGGCCGACGCCAGGCCGGCGATGCCTCCGCCCAGGTTCAACAGCATCAGGCGAATTGCGCGCCCGATGCCTGCATTGGCCCTGAAGCCGGGCCCAAAGCACCCGTTACCGCCGTGAATGCCGATTTTTTCAGCATAAGGCCCGTTCACGATCATCAACGGCGCCACGCCATGCATGGTGCATTGCACGCCGCCCATGTTCAGCTCCTCACGCAGGATCAGTTCGAGGCCACCGAGTACGACCGGCAGATACTCCGGCCTACAGCCCGCCATGAGTGCGTGGATCGCGACGCTGCGCACCGTGGCCACTTCACCGGCGGGCGGAATCACACCAATCACCTCTTCCGGATCACGCGGGGTGGCCTTCAGCATCACTTGCACGCGCGGCTCTGTCGGCGTCACCACCGGCAAGCCATCCGACCATTCCTTCT
>JAOUIN010000162.1 GCA_029883965.1 Betaproteobacteria bacterium | reverse complement strand
CGCCGGATAGCCGACGCACAAACCCGCGACCGGAAACACGCCTTCCGGCAATTCGAGCTCGCGACTGGTGACATCCACTGCATTTCGTATGGCGCTGATCGGGCAGGTGCCCAGACCGGCCGCTTCAGCAGCACGGATGAAATTCATCATCGCGATGCCGGCATCCACCGCCGCATTCATGAAGTGGTCCAGGTGTTCGTTGACGAAAGGTTTGCCGCGCCATTCACCGATTTTGCGAATGCGGCGATTGTTTCCGCAGAACACCAGAAATACCGGGGCATCCAGGATCCATGCCATGTCCGGAATCGCGGCTGCGATGCGCTCGCGTTTGCCGCTGTCGATGACGTGAATGATGTCAGCCTGCTGCAGGTCGCTCTTGGTCGGCGCCGACAGGGCGCAGGCAAACAGCAGGCGCAGCAGTTCCGGAGTCACCGGATCCGCTGTGTAGCGGCGGATTGAACGGTGTTCTGCGATCTCGGTGAGCGTGTCGAGTCCGGCCTGGTTTTGTGCCACCGTAAAACCGGTGCCGTAGCGGGTACGCAATGCGGCGTTGATGCGGTCGGTCGAAGGTTCTTGCGCTGAATTCATGATATTCCTTTAAAAACAACATGTTATTTAAATTTCTGAGCTCGGGTTCTGATGCCGTCACAATTGCGCATGGTGACAGTGATCAGTTGCGTCTGCCGGAAAAAATAGCGTAAAATCCGACCCTTTCGACTATTTTCAGTCGCCGGGAATACCTCATGGTTGTTATCCGCTTAGCTCGTGGTGGCGCAAAAAAGCGTCCGTTCTTCAATTTCGTTGTTGCCGACTCGCGCTTCCCGCGCGACGGGCGTTTCATTGAGCGCTTGGGATTTTACGACCCCAAGGCGCCCGAAGGTCGCGAGCGTCTGCGCATCAATCGTGAACGCCTGGCTTTCTGGCAAGGCAAAGGTGCTTTACTTTCGGACACCGTGACCCGGCTCGTCAAGCAGGCTGGTGAGCAGAAAGCCGCCTGAGCGGCTGGTGACGATGGGGCGCGTGGTCGCGCCCTATGGAATCAAGGGTTGGATCAAGGTTCAGCCCTTTACACGGCAGCAGGGTGATTTGCTGGACTTCCCGTTGTGGCAGCTGGGACTGGACGGGACTTGGCAGAGCAGGTCGGTGGAATCGGCGAAAGTGCATGGCGCCACTGTGGTTGCGAAGCTGGAAGGCATAGCGGACCGGGAGCAGGCAGCCGCGCTGCAGGGTATGCGCATAGCGGTATCGCGAGATGATTTTCCGGCGCCTGCTGCAGATGAGATTTATTGGGCTGATTTGATCGGCCTGAAAGTGGTTAATGTGTCCGGAGAAGTGCTCGGGACGGTGTCCCGGGTGTTCGAAACCGGCGCAAACGATGTGCTAGTGGTTGCAGAACAGGAAAAAGGCGGGCGCGAACGACTGCTGCCTTATGTCGCACCGGTGATTTTGAAGGTCGATGCGGCAGGCGGCATGATCACCGTCGATTGGGGCATGGATTACTGATGCTGCAGTTCGACGTCGTCACGCTGTTTCCGGCCATGTTCGACGCAGTGACAGAACTGGGAGTCACTGGACGCGCCCGTGAGCGCGGGCTGTATCAGTTTGTAGCGTGGAATCCGCGGGATTTTGCGGTCAATGTTCATCGTACCGTGGACGACCGGCCGTATGGCGGCGGTCCCGGCATGGTGATGATGGCCGAACCGCTGGGCAAGGCGCTGCGGGCGGCTTGCCAGCGGCAGAAAAGCGCCGGGGTGGAAAAGCCGCGGGTTGTGCACCTGACGCCGCAAGGCCGGTTGCTTGACCATGCGAAAGTAGTTGAGTTGACGCGTGAGCCTGGGCTGGTTTTGCTGGCAGGGCGTTATGAAGGTGTTGATGAACGATTGATCGAACGCGAGATTGTCGAGGAAGTGTCGATCGGCGATTACGTGTTGAGCGGTGGCGAGTTGGCCGCAATGGTGTTGATGGATGCGATCGTGCGGCAGTTGCCCGGTGCGCTGGGTGATGCGGAATCGGCAAACCAGGATTCGTTTGTGAATGGATTGCTGGATTGCCCGCATTACACAAGGCCGGAAGTCTACGAGGGCGAAGGAGTGCCGGCAGTATTGTTGTCGGGCAACCACGCGGCGATTGCGCGATGGCGGCTGAAGCAGGCACTGGGGCGAACCTGGCAGCGGCGACCGCAATTGCTGGAGCAGCGGCCGCTGACAGCAGAAGAGCAGGAGTTGCTCGACGAGTATCGTCAAGAGCAGGCTGGAGGAACAGTTTAGGAACGGTTTAACCGCGGACGCCATGACGGCGGACGTAACCAAGTTTGAGGGAGTTTGAAATGAACGTGATACAGCAGCTGGAGCAGGAAGAGATCAAACGTCTGGGCCGCAAGACCCCGGATTTCGTTCCCGGCGACACAGTCGTCGTGAACGTCAACGTTGTCGAGGGTGAACGCAAGCGGGTGCAGGCTTACGAAGGGGTGGTCATAGCCCGTCGTAACCGCGGCCTGAACTCGTCGTTCATCGTGCGGAAAATTTCGTCCGGCGAAGGTGTTGAGCGGACTTTCCAGACTTATTCGCCGGCGATCGCCAGCATTGACGTCAAGCGCCGCGGTGACGTAGGCCGTGCCAAACTGTATTACCTGCGCGGCCTGTCGGGCAAGGCGGCGCGCATCAAGGAAAAGCTGACATACACGGCCGCAGTCGGTGTAGATGTCCAGGCGGAAGCCGAGACGGACGCGGCGGTGCCTGCCGAGAAGTAAGGGGCGGGCCCAGGTTGTTTTCTGAAAGGCGGCTGCGGCCGCCTTTTTCTTTGTGCGAGTTTGTCGTTGTTTTGAAATGCATCCGCAGCAATCAGTACAATGCCCCCATGACGGAATTGCGACACTTCACTGCAGCAGCGCTTGTGCTGACGTGTCTGCTGGTGCTGCCCAATGCGGGCGCTGCGGCGGGCGCTGACGGACTGGAATCGACCCGCAGTCTCGCCCGGACCGGCGCAGTGCAGCTCGCGCTGCACCGCATAGATACGTTGCAACCGGCTGATACTGGCGCGCCGCGCTGGGCGGACTGGGAGCTTTTGCGATTGCAGCTGCTTGCCGCAGCGGATCGACATGAGGATGTGCTCAAGCGGGTTGCCGTGCTGCCTGCAGGTGTAAATATGAAATCGCGTACGGACGTGCATATCCTGGCCGCGCAGTCTGCGCTGGAACTCGGACAGGGCGGCACAGCCCGCGAACATGCCGGCCGCGCATTATGGGCGCCCGACGGCAGTGCGACGCAGGCACGTGAACTCCGGTTGCTGGTCATTCGCAGCCAGGTGCGCGATGCTCACGGTGACGATGCTTATCGCAGCATGCTGCGTTTTCAGCAGGATTACCGTCCCCTGGATGCGGAAACCGCTGCCGGGTTCGTCAACGGTCTGCTGGATTCAGGCAAGACCAAGGAAGCTGTTTCATGGCTGGCGCTGCTCGAGGAACGTGGTGCCGCAAAGCTGCGATTGCGGTTGCACACGGGCTTGATCGTGCCACAGGAAGCTGCAACCCAGGCGCGTGCGGGGTTTGCACGCAATGCGGATCCGCTGTGGTGGCGGGTGCTGCTGGACGCTGGCGAGCGCCTGAAGTCCGGCGAATTGCGCATCGAAGCGCTGGAGCATCTGCTGGACGTGAAGAAAGCTCCTGTCGCCGATGCCAAGGCGCTGTGGGAAAGCTATATCAGCTACGCGCGCGAAGCGGCCAACTCCCATCAGTTACTGGCTGGTGATGACCTGAACTGGATGGAATTTGCAATGCGCGGGCGCGATCGTGCCCCGGTGATCGCCCGGGCCTATTTTGCCTATCTCGCGCGCCATGCCCGCGGCCAGACGGAAAGGCAGCAGGCGCAGGAGCAGCTTGCGGCAGCGTTTGCCAAGGCGAAACTGTCGCGCGCGGCGCTGCGGCTTTACGCGGAAGGGCCGGGCGACCCGGTGGCGCTGTCGGCAGCGACGCGACATACGCTGGGGGCCCTTGCGGAAGGCGTGGCCGAGCATGAACAAGCCCTGCGTTTCTGGCTGGGCTTGCCGGCTCCGGCAGGAACGTCAGCGACTGATTGGAATCTGCAGTTGGCCGCATTGGCGCTGCGCGCGGGGCGCGCCAGCGTGGCCGCTGACATTGCGCGGCAGCTGACGACGGCCAAGGCGGTGATACCCCAGGCGCAGTTACCGGCGTGGATCGTGCTTGCGCAACAGTTCGGCGATCACGGCCAGCACGACGGTGCGCAGATCCTGTTCGAGCATGCGCTGCTGTACGCCGACGCTGCGCAGGCACGGGTTGTTCTGGCGGGCATTGCGCGCCTGCATGAGTCGCGCAAGCAGCCGTTGCTGGCGGCAGATTACTATCTGCGTGCTGCGCAACGTGCATCGGGTCCTGATGCCGCAGCGGCGGAAGCGCGCTTGCAGGCGGGACTGAATCTGGCGCGGGCCGGCTTGCTGAGTGACGCGCGCACGCAGTTCGAATGGGTGCTGAAGAATGCCCGTGACCCGGTCCAGATCGCGATTGCGCGGCGTGAACTCGGGTTCTGAAAATAACCGCTAGCTGGCAGCAGTTTTCCACAGATCGCTGAGGTATTCGTGATCTGCGGTATTGATCCAGCTTTGCCGGTACTCGACCGGGGAATCGTTGTAGGTATAGGCGACGCGCCGGATTTGCATGGCCGGCTGGTTGACGCGCATGCCGAGGAGGGTCGCGATTTCCGCCGGCGGGTGCGCCGCTGACAGACGTTCGCTGATTCGCACCACGTTGACGCCGTACCGCGCCTGATACAGGCCGTAGATGGTTCCCTGGCGCTTGCGGAAGGTATCTTCATCGATACCCGCAAAGCGTTCCGTTGATACCGTGATGTCGTCCAGCACCACCGGCTTGCCTGCGAGCGTTAGAAGGTTGCGCACACGCGCAACGCGGCTGCCGCGGGTGATGCCCAGTTGCGATTCGTCACCGGCATCGGCGCGCTCCTTGCGGAATGACAGCAGTTCGGACACCGGAAACTCCTGGCTGCCGTCCTTGCCGACGATATGAAAAAAGTAGAATAGTGTGCGATCTTCGGTGTGGGTTGCAACGAAGGTGCCGCGACCCTGCTGGCGCACGAGTATGCGTCCGGCAACGAGTTCATCGATGGCCCGGCGGATGGTGCCGATCGACACGTTGAATTCCCGGGCGAGTCGCGACTCGCTGGGTATGGCCTCACCCGGTTTCCAGTGGCCGGCAGCCAGTGCACGCGTAATACGCAATTGCACCTCGCGGTACAAGGGCGCGGCAGTCAGGGTGCTTGGGGTGAGCGTATCAGTCATCGGGGCGGCGGCGACCTTTTGCAGCGACGTGCAGTCTAGCATGCGGGTCGCAAATTCATATAGGTCATATAGTTGACTGGCCGGAATGGCGGAGGTTAGCATGACCGGCCTTGCACTAGCGTTATCCT
>JAOUIN010000161.1 GCA_029883965.1 Betaproteobacteria bacterium | reverse complement strand
CCAGCCCTTTTTTTTGTCCGCCTCCGCGGCCGCCTGCGCCGCCTCGCGGGCGTCGTCCGGCAGCCCGGCGAGTTCGGTCTCGTCGGTGACCAGATGTGTCCAGGCATTGGTGGCGTCGAGGACGTTATCGCTGAAGCGTGAACCCAGCATCGACAGCCGGTCACTGATTTCGGTGTAGCGTTGTTTCCGGTCGGCAGCCAGTTCGGCCCCGCCCCTGCGGAAATCCCGCAGTTCGTTGTCGATGATTTTCTTTTGCGGTGCGCCGAGCGCCGAAAATCCGGCGCCGGCGCGCAGCGCCTTGAATCTCCGGTAAAGGCCTTCGTTCTGACCCAACTCGGTGTAGTACTGGGTGATCTTCGGCAGGTTCGCGTTGTACGCTTCACGCAATTGCGGGCTGTTCATCACCGCGTTCATGTGACCGACCTGGCCCCAGGCGCGATGCAGGCGTTCGTTGGCATCCTCCAGCGGGCCGACAAAGTTGTCCCACGTCGGTGGTGCGGAATCGGTGGCCAGGCGCGCAATCAGATCGCGGTTTTCCTGGAGCAACTGATCAACTGCCGGCGCGACATGCGCAGCATTGAAATCGGCGAATCGGGGCAGCCCCGAAAAATCGAGCAAGGGATTCATGTTTGGCTTTGAAGTTGCAACGTGGCGGCGGATTCGACCGCAGGCAATGCGTTTAGTTTAACAGCAGTGACCGGCGGCGCGCCGAAATAAATGGTATAAATATTTGATTTAATTGATTATTTTAGCTCGTACACGACGTTGCCGCTGACCAGGGTATGCGTGACCCGACCGCGCACTTCGATGCCTGAGTAGGGCGTGTTCTTGCCCTGGCTGTGTAGTGCCGCGGGCTCGACCCGCCAAAGCGCCGCGGGGTCGAAGATGCAGATGTCTGCAGTCGTACCCGGCGTCAGGCGGCCCGCTTCGATGCCGAGCACTGCGGCGGGCCTGGCGCTGATGCGCGAGAGTGCATCGCCGAGCCCGACGCCCGATTCCTCCGCCCACTTCAGCGCCAGCGGCAGCAGCAGCTCGACACCGGTAGCACCGGGCTCGGCTTCAGAAAACGGCAGCTGTTTGACATCCTCGTCGATGGGCGTGTGATCCGAGCACAGTGCATCGATGGTGCCGTCGGCCAGACCGGCGCGCAGCGCATCGCGATCGCGCTGGCTGCGCAACGGCGGCATCAGGTTGCAGTTCGGGTCGAAATAACCGATATCCATTTCCGAGAGATGGGCATGATGGATGCCGATGTCGCAAGTGACCGGAAGTCCGCGCGCCTTGGCGTCGCGCACCATGGCAACACCTTCGGCCGACGACAGCCGTGCGATGTGCACCCGCGCCCCGGTTTCGCGCGCGATGATCAGGATGGTCGACAGCGCGATCACTTCTGCCGCAACGGGTATCGCCGGCAGGCCCAGACGGGTCGCCACCTCGCCGTCGTGGGCGACACCCAGACGGGCCAGCGACGGATCCTGCGCCCGCAGCCAGACCGGAAAACCGAACGTTGCCGCATACTCCAGCGCGTGCAACAGCACCAGGTTGTCGGCGAACGGCGCTTCCGCCTGCGAAAAAGCAACGCAGCCGGCGTCGCGCAACTCGGCCATTTCCGTCAGTCGTTCGCCCTTCAGGCCGGTGGTCAGCGCGCCAATCGGGTATACATGCGACTGGTTGAGATTTTTTGCGCGAAATTTCAGCATCTCCACCAGACCCGGTTCATCGAGTGGCGGATCAGTGTCAGGCGGGCAGGCGAGGCTGGTTACGCCCCCCGCGATCGCGGCCTTCATCTCCGATTCCAGCGTCGCCAGGTACTCGAAGCCGGGCTCGCGCAACCGCACGGCCAGATCGACCAGCCCGGGGCAGACGATGCGGCCGGTGGCGTCGATGACGCGGTTGGCGCCGAAGCCCGTGGGCATGTCGCCGATCGCGACAACCTTGCCTGCGGCGACAAACACGTCGCGTTGCGCATCGATCCCGTTGTCCGGATCGATCAGGCGGCCGTTTTTGATATGGATCTTCATCGTCTGATCAGTTGCTGGCCAGAATGCTCATCACCGCCATGCGTATGGCGATGCCGAAGGTCACCTGCGGCAGGATGACCGACTGCTTGCCGTCGGCCACACTGGAGTCGATTTCCACGCCGCGATTCATCGGTCCGGGGTGCAGCACGATGGCATCGGGGCGTGCCAGCGCGAGCTTGTCATCGGTCAGTCCGTAGTATTTGTAGAACTCCTGTGCAGAAGGCAGCAGCGCGCCGTTCATGCGCTCGTTCTGCAGCCGCAGCATCATGACCACATCGACGTCCTTCAGCCCCTGCCGCATGTCGGGAAAGACGCGAACCCCCAGCTTGCCGACCTGGGTCGGGAGCAGGGTCTTCGGGCCGATGACGCGGATTTCGGGGCAGCCCAGCGTGGTCAGTGCGTGAATCTGCGAACGGGCTACCCGTGAATGCAGCACGTCGCCGACGATCGCCACCCGCAGCTTCGTAAAGTCGCCCTTGTAATGGCGGATGGTGTACATGTCGAGCAGACCCTGCGTCGGGTGTGCATGGCGGCCATCGCCGGCGTTGATGATGTGTATGTCGGGCGCGACGTGGCGCGCAATCAGGTGCGGCGCGCCGCTGGCCGCATGCCGCACGATGAACATGTCAGCCTGCATTGCCGCGAGATTGGCCACGGTATCAAGTACGGTCTCGCCCTTGCTCTGCGAGGATACGTTGATCGCCAGATTGATAACGTCCGCGGACAGCCGCTTCGCGGCGATTTCAAACGTGGTGCGGGTTCGCGTCGACGGCTCGAAAAACAGATTGAATACCGCCTTGCCGCGCAATAGTGGAACCTTTTTGACTTCGCGCTGGGTAACCCCGACGAAGGATTCGGCCGTGTCCAGTATCTGCCGCAACACATCGGCAGGCAGGCCCTCGAGCGACAGCAGATGATGCAATTCGCCGTTCTTGGTCAGTTGCGGGTTGGAAGGATTGAGCCACATCGCGGTCAGTCCCGGGTCAGCCGCAGCGCCAGCCGGCCCTGTGCGTCGCGCGTCAGTTCGATGGTGTCTTCAGGCGGCACGGTCATGGTTGCGCCGACAAAGTCCGCGGCAACGGGAAGTTCGCGGCCGCCGCGATCGACCAGGGCGGCGAGGCGGATGCTGGCCGGGCGTCCGTAATCGAACAGCTCGTTCATTGCGGCCCGGATGGTGCGCCCCGTGTAGAGCACGTCGTCGATGATCACCAGGTTACAGCCGTCAATGTCGAAGGGGATATCCGAACTCTTGACGTTGCGGCGCAGCCCCTTCTTGTTGAAGTCATCCCGGTAGAACGAGACGTCGAGGGTGCCGAGCGGAAGCTGGATGCCAAGGGCCTGATGCAGACGTTCTGCGAGCCACACGCCGCCGGTATGAATACCGACCAGTCCGGTGTTCGGCCCGATGGCGGGCCGCATCCGGTCGGTCAGAGACGCGAGCAGTTGCTCGGCGTCAGGAAGCGGGTTAGCCGGCATGGCGGGCCGTAGCCTAACACAATCGGCCCTCGCCTAAAATGCCGTCGTGTGTTTCATCGCGAGTTTTTTGGCGGCAGGGTTTCAAACCACGTGCGCAGAATTTCCGCTGCTGCTGCCGCGTCGAGCACGGCGGCACGCCGGTCGGCCCGGACACCGGCTTCACGCAGGCCGGATTCGGCCGCGTGCGAGGTCAGACGTTCGTCGACGTAATCCACGGCAACGGCGAACCGGCCATGCAAGCGCTGGCCGAAACGCCGTGCAAGCCGACCGGTCTCGTGTACCGCGCCGTCATCGCGGATGGCCGTGCCCACGACCAGCTGTACCGGCCGCCATTCAGAAATCAGGTCCGCAATCGCGGTAAAGCGGCTGTCATTGTCCTCGGCGACGATCACCGTCAGCGCGTGGGGGATGCCCAGCTCAATCTCGCCCACGGCGACGCCGATGCGCTTCTCGCCGAAGTCGAACGCGAGTACCGCGCCGCGCGCCGGCTGCTGGTTCACGCGTGACCGGCCACGTCCGAGAGATTGGCGTAATCAACGCCGAGTGAATCCATCGCCGCCGCCAGGCGTTCTTCGGCAGGCATGTCAAAGAGGATATCCATGCGCGCCGGAACGGTCAGCCAGGCATTCTGCGCGAGTTCATGCTCGAGCTGACCCGGAGCCCAGCCTGCGTAACCGAGCGTGACCAGCATGCGTTCGGGGCCCGCATCACGGGCAACGGCTTCGAGTATGTCTTTGGACGTGGTCAGGCCGAGCTCCGCGCTGACAGCCAGGGTCGATTGCCAGTTGCCGACGGGGCTGTGCAATATGAAACCACGATCCACCTGTACCGGTCCGCCGAAATGCACGGGTACTGAACGGAAGCGGTCAACCTGTGGTGTGATCTTGACCTGCTCGAGCAGGCCGTGCAGGTTCATGTCGGTGGGCCGGTTGATGACGATGCCCAGTGCGCCGTTCTCGTTGTGCTCACAAACCAGTGTCAGCGACTTGGCAAAATGAGGATCGACCATGGCCGGCATGGCGATCAGGAAATGCTGTGTAAGGTCAACGCTGTCCATGTTGTAAGCTTATTGTAAAGCCGGGTGATGGCTACCACAATTGAATCTGCCAGACGATGAAACAATGATCCGTACTGATTCCGCATTAATGTGGTTTCGCCGCGATTTGCGCTTCGCGGACAACGCGGCCCTTTATGCGGCGCTGAAATCCGCCCGCCGGGTCCATTGCGTTTTTGTCTACGACACCGGGATTCTCGATGACTTGCCGTCGCGTACGGACCGGCGCGTGGAGTTCATCTGGCAATCGGTCGAAGCGCTTGGCCGAGAGCTGGCGTCACGCGGCGGGCATTTGATGGTGCTGCATGAGGCCGCGCGTGTGGCCATCCCCCGTCTTGCCGGTGAATTGAACGTAAGCGCGGTTTATGCCAATCACGATTACGAACCCGCAGCGACTGCGCGTGACGCGGTCGTGGCCGATGCGCTGCGTCAAACCGGCATCGAATTCCTGACGCGCAAGGATCAGGTGATATTCGAGAAAAACGAGATTCTTACGCAAGGCAATACACCATTCTCTGTTTTTACGCCTTACAAAAATGCCTGGCTGAAAAAGCTGACTCCTTTTTATCTGAGCGCCTATCCGGTGGACCGGTATGCGGCGAACCTGGCGACTGCCACGGAGAAATCTCAGCCACTGACGTTGGCAGACATCGGGTTTCATTCCACGAATCTGTCGGCGCTTGGCGTCGCAGGCGGCGCGGTCGCCGCAAAGCGGGTGCTTGCAGATTTCCTGCCGCGCATGGCGCGCTATCGCGAGTATCGTGATTTTCCTGCCAGGAAAGGGCCGTCGTACCTGTCCGTGCATCTGCGCTTCGGCACGATTTCCATCCGTGAGCTCGCGCGCGCCGCCCGGCAGCAGGCGGAAGACGGTCGCGATGAGGGTGCGGCG
>JAOUIN010000160.1 GCA_029883965.1 Betaproteobacteria bacterium | reverse complement strand
GATCTGGGTATTCAGCCGGAGCAGCCGGACGATAAACTCAAATCGCACCGTGTGCATGCCTTTCGACCGCAGCTCAATCAGCTTTTGCGGGGGCAAGGGTGTCCCTTGCTTTAAAGCGGTTATCGTTTCCATATCATCCACGACCTAACCCCTGACCCTCAGTCTTGAATTCTTATGTCGTAAATTATGCCCGCGCCCACACAACCGGGCAAATCTAACATTTTGTTAAGTTTGGCACCTCGGCGCGTGTATAAATTCGAAGCTTAAATGCCGGAATAGTGATTTGAATCAAAAAGAAACGGCGGCCGCTGCCTGCGGAACGGCAACAGCCGCCGCCCCTTTCAAACGCGCTCGAGCACTACCGCCATCCCCTGCCCGCCGCCTATGCACAGCGAAACCAGTGCATATTTCCCACCGCTGCGTTGCAGTTGGCGGGCCGCAGTGAGGGCAATCCTCGCACCGGAAGCGCCGATCGGGTGACCGACCGCGATTGCACCACCGTTCGGGTTGACGCGTTTGTCATCGAAGGCCACGCCGAGTCCTTTCAGGCACGCCAGCACCTGCGCAGCGAAGGCTTCATTGATTTCGATGATGTCCATGTCTTTCAGGCTGAGTCCGATACGCGCCAGCGCTTTTTGTGAAGCGGCAACGGGACCGATGCCCATGATGTCGGGACGCACGCCCATTGCAGCGCTGGCGATGACGCGGGCCAACGGCTTTGCACCGGCTTTTTCGCCGGCGGCGAGTGAGCCCACGACCAGCGCAACCGCGCCATCATTGACGCCGGATGCATTTCCCGCCGTGGTGACGCCGCCTTCATAAAGGGTTTTCATCTTGGCCAGAGCAGCGATTTCGGTGCCGGGACGGGGATGTTCGTCTTCGGTGACCGCCGGGACCGGGCCCTTGCGGGTGGGCGGCAACTCAACCGCCGCGATTTCTCCGGCGAAGAAACCCTCGCCTTTGGCGACCGCGAATTTGTGCTGGGACGCAGCCGCAAACGTGTCGGCCTGCTCGCGGGTGATGCCATATTCCTTCGCCAGGTTGTCCGCGGTCTGCGGCATCTGATGATCACCAAACTGCTTGGCGAGTTTCGGATTGGAGAAACGCGGGCCGATAGTGGTGTCGGCCATCTTGATGCCGCGATCAAACGGGCTTTCGGCACGGCTGATGATGATCGGCGAGCGGCTCATGCTCTCGACACCTCCGACGATGAACACATCGCCCTCGCCCGCAGTAATCGAATGTGCGGCGTGGGCCAGCGCGCCCAGGCCGCTGGCGCAGTTACGCTGCAGGACGGTACCGGGGATTTCAATCGGGAATCCTGCCGCTAGTCCGGCATGGCGCGCCACGCAGCGGCTGTCTTCACCGCTCTGGTTGCCGCAGCCGACGACGATGTCCTCGACCTGTTCCACCTTGAACTTGGATTTCGCCATCACGTCTTTCATGACGCCGGCGAGCATGTCGTCGGGGCGGACTTTCGCCAGTGAGCCGCCGTGGCGGCCGAACGGGGTGCGCAATCCTTCGTAGATATAAGCATCGAGCATGATGGTTCCTCTCAGGTAATCAGGGTTCGGGAGTCAGCAGCGAAACGCCAAGTTTGGCGCGCCGGGTCATCCAGATATTCGGGCGATAACGCGGATCGGCGTAAATGCCGTTCATATTCATCAACACGCGATAAATGCGGTCCGCGCCGACGACATCACCGAATTTCAACGGGCCGTTCGGGTAGTTCAGGCCCAGCGTAACCGCCTTGTCGATGTCGGCGGGCTGCGCCGTGCGGCTTTGCGCGATAGAACAGCCGATATTGACGATCATCGCGACGATGCGCTGGGCAATGAAGCCGGGGCTGTCGCGACAGACCGTTACCGGCACACCATCAGAAGCCAGCAGGCCGTGCGCAGCGTCACGCATCGCTGCATCGGTCAGCGGCGTGCCCATGATGGTGCGGCGCTTAACCATCGGGAACAGCGTATCAACGGCGACGGTGCGTTTGGGATCCAGGCCCTCTTCCACGGCACAGGTCGTGGCGTCCTTGCCGACGGGCGTCACCAGGATCAGGGCTTTGGCAGTCGGCTTGGCGCCTGTTTCAATATTGGCACCAAGCTTGGTCAGCAGTGCGCATAGCACTTCGTGGCACTGGGGTTCGGCCTTGCTCACCCACACGCTGTTCGGGCGAGTTGACGGCGCAGGCGCTTCCGGTGCAACGACGGGTTTCATGTCGGCGTCGTAATCATAGAAGCCCTTTTTGCTTTTCCGCCCCAGCACTCCAGCTTCGTAACGCGACTGCATGATCAGGTTCGGCCGGTAACGCGGTTCCTGGAAAAACTGGTTGTAGATCAGCACCGAGGCCGGCTGGGTGACATCGAGTCCGGTGAGCTCCATCAGTTCGAACGGGCCCATGCGAAACCCGCCGACGTCGCGCATCACGCGATCGACATCGACAAACGATGCAATCCCCTCATAGACCAGATGCGATGCTTCGAGCGTGAAGCCGCGGCCGACCTGGTTCACCAGGAAACCCGGCGCATCGGTCAACCGCACCGGTTCGCGCGTCATGCGCTTGCCAATGATCATCAGGGCCTCGGATACCCAGTTTTCGGTCAGCAGGCCATCGATGACCTCGACCAGTTTCATCAGCGGTACCGGATTGAAGAAATGCAGCCCGGCGAAGCGCTGCGGTGTCTTTAGTTTCGCGCCGATGGTCGTCACCGACATCGATGACGTGTTGGTTGCGAGTATGCATTCCGGGCCGACGATGCCCTCGAGTTCGGCAAACAGCGCGCGCTTGGCATCGAGGTTCTCGACGATGGCCTCGACGACCATATGGCAGTCCTTGAATTCCGCCATGGACTGCGCAACCCGGATACGCCCCGTAGCGGCGTCGGCGTCGGCCTTGCTCATGCTGCCCTTCTCCGCTGCGCGCGTCAGCATTTTGGCGACAAAGTCACGCGCTTCTTCGGCCGCACCTGCCCGCGTGTCCATCATCAATACGTGCATGCCGCCGGCTGCCGATACCTGCACGATGCCGCGCCCCATGGCACCGGTACCGATTACGCCTATACACAGATCGGCGCGGTTGGCGTCAAAAGTCATGAATAACCTTTAAATTATATTAATAATCAATAGCTTGCGACTATTTCCCCTTGAACACCGGCTTGCGCTTTTCCATGAATGCCGTCTGTCCTTCTTTGTAGTCCTCGCTCTTGTAGCAGACATCCACCATCTTCTGCAGCTTCTCCAAATCGCGTTTGGCCGGATCCTTGAGGCATTCGATGAGCGAGGCCTTCACCGACGCCATCGTCAGCGGCGCGTTATTGGCGATCATCGTCGCGTAATCGACGGTGTATTTCTCCAGTTCCGCAACCGGTACGACACGGTTCACCAGATTCATCTGCAGCGCTTCCTGCGCCGTAAACTGGCGCGCGGTGAAGAAAATTTCCGCAGTGAACTGCGGTCCCACCACATCGGTCAGGCGCTTGATCCCGACAAACCGGTAACCCAGGCCGAGCTTGCCGGCCGGCACGCCGAACTTGGCATCTTCGGACGCAATGCGCATGTCACAGTTCACCGCGATTGCGGTACCGCCGCCGATGCAATAACCGCGCACCATCGCAATGGTGGGTTTGGCGCACTCCTGCAGGGACTTGCTCGCATTGTCGGCTGCAGCGTTGTAGGCCTGCACCGCGTCTTCGCCACTGCGTTTTTCCTTGAACTGCGAAATGTCGGCACCTGCGACGAAGGCTTTTTCGCCGGCACCCTTGAGCACGATCACACGAACTGCAGGGTCCTGCACGAAATCGGCAAGAATCACCGGAAGAGCCTGCCACATTTCAAACGAGACCGCATTATGACGGGCCGGGTTGTTGAAGGTGATCCAGCCGATGCCGTCTTTTTTCTCGGCCAGCAGACGGTCGGTCATGGGGACGGCGGCAGTCGCGGGTGCATTCATGGGGCTATCCTATGAGTTCAAATGGTCATTGTTCAAAGTGCCTGCCATTTTAACCGATGCAGAGGCGCGACACATGGGCCTGAAGTGCAGTTATTGCAATATGGACTCTAAGGATGGGCGAAGTCGTCGCATGGCTCAATCCGCGGGCATGCCATTGCGCAACAGGTCGCGCGCAATAAACCAGCGATGTACTTCACTCGGACCTTCGAAGATGCGCAATACGCGCACGGCACGGGCGATGTACTCCAGCGGCATGTCCTTGGATACCCCCATGCCGCCCAGCAGCTGGATGGCGCGATCCGATACACGCGCAATCATTTCACTGCCCTGCAATTTGACCATGGCCGCTTCGCGCCGCCAGTTTTGTTCGCCCTGATCCATTTTCCACGCCAGCCGCCAGGTAATCCAGCGCACCATTTCCATTTCCTGCCAGCTGTCGGCCAGCCACCATTGCACCTGCTGACGTTCGGCCAGCAGCGCACCAAAGGTCTTCCGTTCATTGGCCTGCTTCAGCATCAGGTCCATGCAACGTCGCGCATAACCGAGTGCGCGGCACGCAATCTCCATACGGCGCACGCCCAGACGGTTCTGCATCGGCCCGAAGCCGTTGCCGACCTCACCCAGCACCTGGTCATCTGACAGTTCGACATTGTCGAGAAACACCGCGTACGGCGCGTGTTCGCCCATGGTGTTGAATACCGACGGGATCGACAGGCCCTTGGTGCCCTTATCCACCAGGAAAGCGGTCATGCCGCCGCGCGATCCTTTGGCCGGATCCGTGACCGCCATGACGATAATGAAATCGGCGTGACGTGCGTGGCTGATCCAGATTTTCTGGCCGTTGATGACCCATTTGCCGTTTTTGTATTCGGCGCGGGTTTTCATGCCCGCGGGATCCGACCCTGCGCCAGGCTCCGAGATGGCAATGGCGCTTTTCTTGTCACCGCTGGCATAGGGCAGCAGATATTTTTTTATCTGATCACCCTTGCAAGTCTCGCGCAGCATCCACAGATTCGGGCTGTCCGGCGGCAGTACAAAGGGCACGATGCTCGTTTTCAGTTCCTCGATCACCACTGCCTTGGCGAGCATGCCGAGATTCTGGCCGCCGTATTCCTCCGGCACATCGATGCCATATAGGCCGATTTCTTTCGCCTTGCGTCCCAATTCCTTTTCGACATCGGGGTCGATCAGCGGCGCATCGGTCAGCCCGCGTTCGGCTTCGCGCTTGATGACGTCACGCTCCAGCGGCAGCAGTTCTTCGCGGACGAACCGGGCAACAGTGTCGCGCAGCATGCGCAGTTCTTCAGGCAACGTGAAATCCATCGTTTTCTCCTCGGTTACTCCAGTTGCATCAGCCAGTCTACGGCGACCACGCCTTTGGGTCCGGCGAGCACCGGGTTCAGGTCGAGTTCGGCGAGACGCGGCCCCGCGGCGGCGCCGAAGCACGACACCGCGCTGATCATCCGCGCCAGGGCCGCCTTGTCCACCGGCGGCCTGCCGCGC
>JAOUIN010000015.1 GCA_029883965.1 Betaproteobacteria bacterium | reverse complement strand
TCCGGCAGGGCATGCGTGTTTTGCGGTGGTCGGGCCCGGGGTGGAGCGTGCGATCATGCTGGAAACCGGCAGCAGCGACCGCGTGGCGAACATGCAAGCCTTTACGGCGGCGGCGCTGGACCTGCTGTGCGAGGTCGTCAGCGCGACACCGGGTTGATCGACTCAGTTGCCGGGCGGAATCACGGGCAGTAGCAGTATCGCTGGCCGTGACGGCCCGGTATGCAGCGTGACCTTGCCGCTGAAAATTTCCGGAGGCCGGTCGGTCGGGTCGTCATGCTCGAAGGGGCCGCAGCCGCGCATCGGGTTTTTCATGTTCGACAGTGTGGTGGCCGCGCCGTCCCACACGTAATCCTTGCCGCGTATTGTGAGTGCGATGCGGTAGCCCTGGGGCACAACGATGCAGGTCGGCCAGATCTCAACGTCGACCGGTACTACGGCGCCGGGTTTTAACGGCTGCTTTTCATCATGGGTGTGCCAGGGTCGGTACGGCAGCGAGCGCGCGGGGTCGGTCTTGCGGTGCGATGCGCGCAGCCAGCCCTGTGCGATGGGGGTGTGCGGATCGAGCGCGCCCTGAAACACGACCTCGGTGCTGTCCGGGTCGAATACGCGCAGCACCACAAACAGGTCGGCATCCGTGGTTGAGGAGGACAGCGACAGTCGCAGTGCGGAAGGCCCGGTAATTTCGGTGTCTTCGGTCAGCGGCGGGGTGCTGAAGGTGACGCCATCGCCCGACGCATCGTAGGTCACCGCGGCATCCTGCGCAGGTGGCGTGATGGACAACAGCATGTTGGACGGATCGAGATAGAGCTGCGTCCATCGCGTGCGCGCAAGCGGCCATTCATGCTCATGGCGTTCGACAAAGCGTTCCCTGCCGTTCTCCGGCACATGGCGCACCTGCAGCAGCACTTCGGGCTGCCGGTCCCAGCCGGTGTTTTCGCCCTTGAGGAAATGCCCGAAAAATTTTTTCTGGAGATTGACGCCGTAGTCAGTGTAAAACGGTGCCCAATGTGAACCGCCGTGGACTTCCAGCCATTTCTGCGTCGAGGCCGCACGCATGAACCCTTCAAAATTGCCGCGGGTATGCAGGCCCTGCCCGCCCCAGTTGGCGGCCGTCAGCACAGGCACCGTAACCTTGTCGAGGTCGGCTGTGCGTTCCTGATAGTACGGGTCGTCCATTTCACGGCTGAGCAACTCGTGCCACATGTCTTCGCGATTCGCAGCTAATTCCGCGTCGGTGAGGGTTTCCGGGCCGCACACGGTGTCGCCGGTGATGGCGCTTCTTGCGCCGCGATCACCGACGCCGTGCTGCACGGTCTTGACCTGCATCTCCTGCCAGTTCTTGCGGAACACACAGATGATGCCGCCGTGCCGGTTGCCGTCGCGGTAGGCATCGGCCCAGCCCTCCCACACGCAGATCGCAGCGAGGTGCGGCGGCTGCGTGGCTGCCGCGCGCCACTGATTCGAAGCGTAATAGGAAATGCCGTTCATGCCGACCTTGCCCGTGCACCAGGGTTGTAGTGCGGCCCATTCGATGCAGTCGTGGATGTCCTGCGTTTCACGCGCATTGTTGTGGCACAGGAAACCGGGGGAGCGGCCTGCGCCGCGGGAATCGACGCGGATCACGGCATAGCCGTCAGGCACCCATTTTTCGGGATCAACGACTTCCCAGTTGGCATAGCGGTTGCTGGATCCGGCGACGGCGTCAGGATTGTCGCGACACATCAGATCCCAGGCGGTCTTGTAGCCCTGCTGGAAAGCGAGGCCCTTACCGTAGGGGCCGTAGCTCAATAGCGCCGGAAAGCGGCCTTCGGTCTGCGGCAGAAAAACGTCGGCACGCAGCACCAGCCCGTCGCCCATCTTGATCGGCACATCGAAAGCGATGCGCATGCCATCCCGCAATTCTGTTTTCACAAGAGCTTCCCCTGATCGGCAGAATCGCATTCTGCATCACTAAAGGACGCCAGGCATTGAGACGGACAAAATTTCGCGTCAGCCGCAATCCCCCATGACATGTCATGGGGGATGATCCCCGTCCTGCCCTCAGGTCTTGGGTTGTGCGCGATCAGGATGGTCGGCGCTCATCAGCGCGCGGAACGTCAACACAGGGATTGATGCGCGGTGTAAAACCCGACTTGCCTCGCTGCCCATGATCAATGCCGCCAGTCCGGTGCGGTGCCGCGAGGTCATGACGATCAGATCGCAGCCGCGGTCGTTGGCGCAGTCGACGATGGCATCGTAGGGTTGCTGGCCCTCGGCAATCACGGTGTTGCAGGGCACCCCGGCTGCGTCAGCCGCTTTTTGCACGAACGACAAAAAGTGCTTGGCCTGTTCGCGCGCCTGCAAATCCATGTTGGCGTCGACGCCGGTGGGCAGCATTTCCACGCCTGCAACCATCATGCGGTAGTCGGGCATGACGTGGATGCCGGTGACTTTGGCGCCGCAGAGTTTGGCAAGTTCGATGCCGCGTTCGATGGCCCGTTCGGAGTGCTCGGTTCCATCGGTCGGCATGAGGATGTGTTTGAACATGGTTCCTCCTTTGGCGCTATTTATAGTTATAGGTGATACGCGTGCAGCCGGTGCCGGCGGATCACCAGTGAAACCATAGCACGCTGAAGCGCGAATCGGATGTTGGGTATGTGCAAATCGGGCGGATTGCGCGGGCCAATCGGGCCACAGAGCTATGAGTTGTCGTACTTTTGCGCGTAGAATCCGTGACATGCGGGGATTTGGACCAAGGGTCACGCGCGTTTTCGCGGTGGTCACAATACTGTTAGGCGCCTGCGCGCAGCAGGTGCCGGTGATGCGTCCCCCGCCGCCCGCGCTGATAACCAAGATCCAACTGCCTGAACCCTCTCCCGAAAGAGAGCCCGAGTGGATCGATCTGATGGCTGATGTGGAGGGCGATCGGATGCTGCCGGTGCTGAGCGGCGAGATCGAGCGGATCGATTGCAAAAGCGGAATTGAAGATCTGCACGCGCGCATGGCGGTAGAAGCGCGCGGCGGGCAGATCGCCAGCTTCGCGTATTACAGTAAATGGCGGCCGCGGACCTGTTCACTGGAAATGAAACGCGATGACCCGGAGACCAAGTGGCGGCTGACGCCGGATGGGGCGACGCGGGTGCAGACGCCACACGGCCTGTTTCTCATCCGCGTTGAAGCCGATGCCTATGTGTTCGAATTCCAGGATGTCGAGCGCGGCAGGTTCTGCGGCATGGACGGGCACACCAACGGCACGATGCGGATTAAACGCAGGAGCGCCGTTCCGGAGTGCACTGTGGCAGGACTGCTGGATCGCGATGATGACCCGGCGCCGTTGCGTGACCCGGCCGGGCATGGCGTCCTTGCCGCGGGCAAGCAACCGTTTCGGGCCGGAGTATCAGGCGAGAACGCCGAGTAACAGGAATACCGGATCGAGACGATCAGCGGCTGCGCGTGTTCTTCACGAATTCAAGAGCCGCCTGAAACAGCTCGAGATCCTTCACGTAGTCGGCGGCATCTTCGCGGTCGATTTGTATCCATTCCCGCGTGCTGGCGATCCCGCCGGGCTGAAACGGCATTACGTTATCCCTTGAGAACTGCAATTCGGTCGCAGTGGCGGCGGGCAAGCGCAGCCCCACGCCGCTGCCGCTGATGCACGCGAACATCTTGTCGCTGACGAAGTAGGCGTCGAGGTTGTTGATTTTTCTCGCGCTCACGCCGGGAAGTTTCAGCAGGAGTTCATCGATCTGCGCCTTGCGGCTGGTCTTGGGGGCGTCGCTATTCAATTGGAAATCCGCGGTATAGTCGAAGTGTTGCCGATGAATGAAGGCAGATGCTAAAGCCCGCGCGCATTTTCGGCAATCCCGAGGCTGCAGTTTCCGCAGAGTATGCCGTCCGTACCCGGAACTGGAAACCGGCCGGAGTGCGCTGTAGACTCAAGGCCGGACGTATGCAGTATTTACCGCTACAGCGCAGTGACCCTACCATGATATTCCGGCAACTTTTTGATCAGCAGTCTTCGACCTATACCTATCTGCTGGCGGATGCGGACACGCACGCGGCGGTGCTGATCGATCCGGTGTTCGAGCAGGCGCAGCGCGATGCGGCACTGGTGGCTGAGCTGGGCCTGAAACTGCTGTGGACGCTGGAGACGCATGTACATGCCGACCATGTCACCGGCGCCTGGCTGCACAAGCAGCGTCTGGGCAGCCGGATCGCAATATCAGCCGCGAGCGGTGCCGAACATGCGGATCAGATGCTCAAGCACGGCGATCGCGTGAAGTTCGGCCGGCATGCGCTGGAGGTGCGCGCTACACCCGGACACACCAGCGGCTGCGTAACCTACGTGCTTGATGACGGGCTGATGGCGTTTACCGGGGATGCGTTGCTCATACGCGGCTGCGGCCGCACGGATTTCCAGCAGGGCAGTCCACATATGCTCTACCAATCCGTACACGAGCAGCTGTTTTCACTCCCGGACGCATGTCTGATTTATCCGGCGCATGATTATCGCGGCCTCACGGCGAGCAGCGTAGCGGAGGAGCGCAAGTTCAATCCGCGGCTGGGCGGCCGGATCCTGGAAGCGGATTTCTCCGGCTACATGAACAATCTCGGCCTGGCGCATCCCAAGCAGATGGCCGTGGCAGTGCCGGCCAACCAGCAGTGCGGGCGCATTGAGAGTGCTGCCGCAGACCAGGGGGATGCAGACTGGGCGCCGCTGACCTATACCTTCTCCGGCATCTGGGAAGTGCGGCCGGAGTGGCTGGAGGAACACCTGCAGGACGTGCAGATCATCGATGTGCGTGAGGCTGAAGAGTTTGGCGGCGTGCTGGGTCACATTCCCGGCGCGCGGCTGGTGCCGCTCGATCGCATCGCCGCAGGGGCGAAGGATTTCGCCAAGGACCGGCCGCTGGTGACCGTGTGCCGCTCCGGCGCGCGTTCGGCGCAGGCGAGCGTGCTGTTACGCAAGGCGGGATTCAGCAAGGTGGCCAATCTCGCCGGCGGCATGCTGCGCTGGCGCGAACAGCGCTATGCAGTGGAGGGTGGCGGCGACTGAGGATGCTCTTGGCGAATCGGGTTTTTCAACCGGCCTCAACCACGCGACCCGAAGGCGTACCCATCACCGTGGTGCGCTCCATGTGGCGCAGCTGTGTTTCGTCGAAGTCGCCCAGCGCCTGATGCAAGGTGCAGCGGTTGTCCCAGACCAGGATGTCGTGCTCGCGCCACTGGTGGCGGTAGACGAATTCGGGCCTGGTGGCGTGCTTGTTCAAGTAATCGATCAGCGGTTTGCTTTCGTCCTCGGTCATGCCGTCGAAGCGCTTGACCTTTTCGCCGAGGTAGAGCGCCTTGCGCCCGGTCTCCGGGTGCACGCGCACCACTGGCTGGGCGATCGGCGGATTCAGTTTCATCACTTCCGCCTGGCGCGCGATGCCCGCTTCCGGCGTGTTGATCTTGCGGGTGCCCGAGAGGTGAATGCCGTGCAGGTCGGCAATGAGTTTTTTCATGCCCCCGGACAGCGCATCGTAGGCCATGGTCATGTTGGCGAATAGCGTGTCTCCGCCGACTTCAGGCAGGTTGTAGCACTTCAGCAGCGAGCCCAGGGCCGGCGTCGTGGTGTACGACAGGTCGGTGTGCCACTGGCGGCCGGTGTAGCGCGACTCCGAAGGCGTGCCATCGGGGTTGGGGCGATTGGTCACCAGCAGCAGTTCGGGATAATCCGGATGGCGGTCGCGGGGCAGTGAATCGTGTTTGTCGAGCTCGCCGAAGCGGCGGCTGAACTCGATATGCTGTTCGCGCGTGACGTTCTGATTGCGCAGCAGCAGGATGCCGTAGTCGAGAAACACACGGTGGATTTCACCGAACGTGCTCTCGCTCATCGGCTTGGAGATGTCGATATCGCAGATTTCAGCGCCCAGTGCGTTCGACAGGCGGCGCAGTTTCATGGCCATGGGTTTTCCCTGAGGAGACGAACGGTTCCACATTACACGCGTCCACGTATTACATAAAGCCGGTTGTTATGATTGAATGATGTTCAATCTGAATGGCGAATGGTCCGCATGGTGACGGCGGACGGAAAGGCACAGATTTATCCTGCTCATGGCGGACACTGAACTCACCGGAAAAATTGATCCCGCGCGCATTGTGATGCGCGACATACCGCGTCCGGGCAAGGACGTCGTAGCGGGTTTTCTCGCGTTAACCGACCTTGCCGGCACGGTCTCGGATGCAATGGATGAGCTCGGCATACATGGCGCGATTCCTGCGGCCACGCTGCAGCCGATGCTGCCTGGCGCACGCATGGTCGGACCGGTGATGACGGTGCGCAATATCATGCAGTCGGTACCGCCGACGCTGGGTGCAATGGAGCGCAAATCGAAACAGGCGGACATCGAAGCGCACAATCTGGCACAGCCCGGCGACGTGCTGGTAATCGAAGGTGTTGCGGGCATTTCCAGCCTGGGCGGTAATTCCGCGAATGTGGGCAAACGCCAGGGCGAGGCCGGTGCGATTGTCGATGGCGCCACGCGCGATATTGCCACGGCACGCGACATCGCCTATCCGGTGTGGGCGCGGGGTGTGAGTCTGATCACCGGAAAATGGCGCGTCGAAACCGTGGCGATCAACGGACCGGTGCAGATCTGCGGCGTACCCGTCAATGCCGGCGATCTTGCCGTCGCCGACGATAACGGCGTATGTTTTATTCCCCGCGAGCGCATCGCGGCCGTGCTGGCACGTGCACAGGCGCTGTCGGCTGGTGAGGAAGAACGCAATCGCGATGTCGCTGCAGGCATGAGCGTGGTCGAGATCGCAAACAAGGCGTACTTCAGGAAAGTCGGCGGGTCATGAGCGTGCACCAGTGCGCCACCTGCGACAAATAGGAAACCGGTATGCAAAGTCCTGAAATCATTCCCACCGGCAAAGGATGTGGCGCCGAGGTCAGAGGAGTCGATCTGGTCGCGCTGGACGCCGTGACGGTGGCCACATTGCAGCAGGTCCTGCTCGAGCATCTGGTGATATTCGTGCGCGGCCAGCCGATTTCCGATCCGCAGTTGATCGCGCTGGGGAAAACATTCGGTGAGCTCGAGCCGCCGGGCATGAGTGTGATCGGCAAGCCCTACATCGATGCCTATCCGGACATACTCGTGATCTCCAACATCGTGGCCGACGGCCAGCCGCTGGGTAACCTCGGCGCAGGCGAGGCGATCTGGCATACCGACATGTCGTACCGCGCGCGCCCGTGCTCGCTGGCAATCCTGCACGCGCTCGAAACACCGCCCGCGGGCGGCAATACCTATTTTGCCAATCAGTATCTGGCCTACGAGACGCTCCCGGACGAACTGAAAAAGAAGCTCGACGGCAGGATGCTGATCCATGACGAGACCTACAACAGCGCCGGGCAGCTGCGCAAAGGGTTTGAACCGGTGACCGACCCGCGTGAGGCGCCGGGCGCGCAGCATCACATTTTCCGCACACATCCGCTGACCGGGCGCAAGGCGCTGTATCTGGGCCGGCGCCGCAATGCCTACATCATCGGTCTGCCCCTGGAGGAGAGTGAACAGCTGCTCGATCGGCTGTGGGCGCACGCCGGGCGGCAGGAATTCGTCTGGGGCCACGAGTGGCAGACGGGCGACACGCTGATCTGGGACAACCGCTGCCTGAACCATCGCCGCGATGCCTTCGATGCCCGCGAGCGGCGCATGATGCACCGGGTACAGATCCGCGGCGAGCGCCCGGTCTGAGTCCATACTTTATCGGCGGTGCTCGCGCCGGCTGCGCGTGGGCCGCAAAAGTCGTTTATCCTTCGGACTTCATTTTTCGCTCATCAGTAAAGGTTTCATCTCATGTCCGCTTATCCGAATACGCTGCTCTATATCAATGGTAAATGGTGTGCCGCTGCTTCCGGCCGCACGATTCCCGTCGTCAATCCCGCCAATCACAGCCAGATCGGTACCGTGGCCTTTGCTGAAAAGGCCGACCTTGACCGCGCACTCGAAGCTGCAGACGCAGGCTTCAAGGTGTGGCGCAAGGTGTCGGCGTTTGATCGATGCAAGGTGATGCGCAAGGCTGCGGATATTTTCCGCGAGCGTGCCGACGCCGTGGCGACGATGATGACCATGGAGCAGGGCAAGCCCGTCGGCGAAGCCAAGCTTGAGGTGCTGGCCGGCGCCGATCTGATCGACTGGTTTGCCGAGGAAGGCCGTCGCGCTTACGGTCGAGTGATTCCCGCGCGCGCCGAAGGCGTGTATCAACTGGTGGTGAAGGAGCCGGTGGGCCCGGTCGCGGCCTTTACGCCGTGGAATTTTCCGATCAATCAGGCGGTGCGCAAACTGTCGGCCGCGCTGGCCGCCGGCTGTTCGATCATTCTGAAAGCGCCGGAAGAGACCCCCGCATCACCGGCCGAACTGGTGCGCGCGTTTGTCGATGCCGGCGTGCCGGCAGGCGTGATCAATCTGGTCTATGGCGACCCGGCGACCATTTCGAGCTATCTGATTCCGCATCCCGTGATTCGCAAGATCACTTTCACCGGTTCCACGCCGGTGGGCAAGCAGCTCGCCGCGATGGCCGGACAGCACATGAAGCGCGTGACCATGGAACTCGGCGGGCATGCGCCGGTGATCGTTTTTGACGATGCCGACATCGATGTGGCGGCGAAGATGATGACTTTCATGAAATACCGCAACGCGGGGCAGGTGTGCGTGTCGCCGACGCGGTTTCTGGTGCAGGAAGGCGTGTACAAGCAGTTCGTCGACAAATTCGTCGAGGGCGCGAAAGCGGTCAAAGTCGGTGACGGTTTTGACAAGGACACCAAGATGGCGACGCTGGCCAACCCGCGGCGCCAGAGCGCGATGGTGGCCAATGTCGAGGACGCGAAAAAACACGGCGGCAAGGTGCTCACCGGTGGTTACCCGATCGGCGAAAAAGGCAATTTCTTCGAGCCCACGGTGGTGACCGAGCTGGGCAAGGACGCGATGGCGATGAACACCGAACCCTTCGGCCCGCTGGCGATCATCAACCCGTTCAAGACCTTTGATGATGCCGTGACCGAAGCGAACCGGCTGCCTTACGGGCTGGCTGCTTACGCGTGGACCAAATCCGCAAAGACTGCGAACGCGATCGCGGCGCAGGTCGAAACCGGCATGATGACCATCAACCACCTGGGCTTTGCACTGCCCGAGGTGCCGTTCGGCGGCGTCAAGGATTCGGGGTACGGCTCGGAAGGCGGGACCGAGGCGCTTGAAGCCTACCTGGTAGGCAAGTTCGTTACCCAGGCAGGTCTTTAAGCCAGCGACGTATTTCAGAGGTAACGGCATCCCGCAAGCGGGATTTAGCCCCGGTGACTGTTGTCGCATTCCGACAGCGGTTTAGCCGGGGCTCCCGCCTCAGGCTTTGGCGGCAATCGTCAGTCCAACGACGTTGTTGTCCTTGATCGCCTTGGCCACAAGGCCGGAGGCTTTGACGTCTTCGATGAACGTGCTGAGATATTTCGCTGCTGCCGCGCGGCCCTTCGGCACGCCAGCAGCCTGTTGCACGGCAGTGAAGCGGCCTTCGAGCACGCGTGATCCGGGCAGTTTGGCCTGATCCGATACGAGGCGCGGGCGCAGACCGGCGAGGGCGTCGAATTTCTCGTCGATGAAACGCTTGAAGCAGGCATCGCCACCGGGCTCCCTGACGAGTTCTGCGTTCTTGATCGTGCGCGAAAGGTAGAGCTCGTACGCGGCCTTGTTCGGCACGATGATGCGGATGCCTTTGCGATCGACATCGTCCACGGTTTTCAGCGGCGAGCCCGGCGGGACCAGGTAGGTCGAATCGATCTCGACGTAGGCCGGGGTGAAATCGATTTCGTTCGCGCGCGCCGGTTCCGCACCGAGAAAACCCACATCCCACACATTTTTGTTCGCCGCATCGGCAAGGGCACCGGGGTTCGGGTGCGGCACAAATTCGACGGGCAATCCCAGGCGTCGTGCGAGTTCCGTGCCCAGATCATGCGCGACCCCAAGCGGTTTGCCGCTGGCAGCATCGGTACGCGTCAGCAGAAAGTTGCTCATGTTCAGGCCTACGCGGAGGGTGCCGGTGGGGGCGAATTCGGAGCGGAGTGCAGCGGTGACTTCAGTCATGGAGTGTCCTGTATGGATGCAGTTGCAGAGCCTTCGATTAAACACTGAACGGTGTGCGCTTGTCATCCGCGGGTAAAATCCGCTGACGCCCCGCGAATATGGAAATCCGCCGTGTCTGCCCGCTACATTGCCCATCTCGACATGGATGCGTTTTATGCTTCCGTCGAATTGCTGCGTTATCCGCAGTTGCGCGGCATGCCGGTGGTGGTCGGTGGACGGCGGCGCGCGGCGCAGGGCGAGCCTGATCCCGGAGAATTCGCGACGCTGCGCGGGTACAGCGGCCGCGGCGTGATCACCACGTCGACGTACGAAGCGCGTGCGTTGGGTGTGTTCTCCGGCATGGGTCTGATGAAGGCCGCAAAACTCGCCCCGGATGCGGTGCTGCTGCCTGCGGACTTCGATGCCTACCGGCGTTACTCGAGGATGTTCAAAGATGCGGTGCGCGCGATTGCGCCGCTGGTTGAAGACCGCGGTATCGATGAAATCTATATCGACCTGACGGATCTGGTGGCTGACCGCGCCGCAGAAGGCGCGCCTGATCCATGGGCGCGCGTGCGCGCGATTGCCACCGACATTCAGCGTTCGGTCCGCGAAACGACGCAGCTTTCGTGTTCCATCGGCATCACGCCGAACAAGCTGCTGTCGAAAATTGCGTCAGAACTGAACAAGCCGGCGGGTATCAGCGTGATCCGCAGCGATGAAGTCGAGCGTCTGGTCTGGCCGCTGGCAGTGCGCAAGGTCAACGGCATCGGGCCGAAAGCGAATTTGAAGCTCGAGGCGCTGGGCATCCGCACTGTCGGTGAGCTTGCACACGCGGATGTGGCGCTGCTCATCGCGCATTTCGGCCAGAGTTACGGTGCGTGGATGCATGCCGCCGCGCACGGTCGCGATGAACGTCCGGTGGTGACGTACAGCGAGCCCAAATCGATCAGCCGAGAAACCACGTTCGAGGACGACCTGCACGCTTTCAGGGACAAGGAGAAACTCACGCGTATTTTTACCGAGCTGTGCGTGCGTGTTGCGGGTGATCTGCAGCGCAAGGGTTATGCCGGGAAGACCATCGGCCTGAAAATCCGCTACGATAATTTCAAGACCGTCACGCGTGATTTGACGCTCGCCGCACCGACGCAGGATGCGGCGGCAATCCGTCGCGCTGCTGGCGAGTGCCTGAAGCGCGTGCCGCTCGACCGGCGCATCCGTCTGCTTGGCGTGCGTGTCGGTGCCTTGGCGAAACCGGGTGCCGCACCGGACCGGGTGCCCGGCCAGCAGACTCTGCTCTCCGAAGATTGACGCGCTTGCGCTTTGGCGTGAGCAATTCGCGTCGCGCGAGTTGCGTGGCGCACAGGATGCTGCGCTGCAAATCTGCAATGTCCGGCTTGTTGTCGCGATCATCCTCGGGCCGCTGGCCGACGAGAATCTGCGGCGTTCGCTGTTCCTGTTCGAGGGCAAATCGCTGTGGAGCATCTTTATCGACCATCCCATCGGCACCGTGCTGATCGTGGTCGTGCTCTACACCTTCTATGACGGGATTTTCCGGCGCCGCGATTGAGGTGCGCTCGCAATAACTCAGGACCTGGGTTTGGGGCGAGTTGATTTCGGCGTTACGTTGCGCACCGCGCTGTCGCCGATACGTTTTTGCCTGGCGGTCAGCGGTGCGGCATCGCCGGCGCCCATGCCGTATACCAGCTCTTCAAGATCGTTGCGCAGATCCGCAGGCAGGTCGAGGCGAGCGATGCGCTGCAATCTCGCATTACGGTCGCGCAGGTCGAGCATGCCGGCGAGGTACAACAGCAGATCGTTGGGTGTGTACTGCGCCGGATTCCCGCTGCGCGAAAAATCGCGCGGCATCACCGGGTAGTCGCTGCCGCGACCCGGAAACAGCGCGCGCAGTACAAAACCGAGGCAACTCATGCAGTTGCGCTTCGGGCCATCGTCGAGACAGTAGGGTGTTTGCGCCCTGAGCCAGGGCGCGATGCGTCCCGGCAGGTCGTTTTGCAGGCGTGTCATGACCGCATCGTCCGGGAACGGCCGCACGCCATACAGATGCCAGACGGTGTAGTTGGCGGTGCCGGTGTGCAGATCCTCGCCATCGATGAACGGCGAGATCACCACGCCGAGATCCGGGAACGACCACGCGATGCGCTGGTCGGCAAGTTCAATGCCGACCTGTACTTCCACCGTCTCGTCCGGCATGCGTAACAGAAAATAATGGACGTACCCGGCCTGACCGGCGGCAACGCCGGTGACGGCATGCACCGGCTTGCTGCCGCGTCCGCTGATCACCGGCGCCGGCGCAAGGGACGACCGGCTCGCTGGGACGCCCGACGGTGGCAGGTTCAATTCACGCGTGTATCGCGGTTCGGCCGGTGCATGAGTTTCCGCCGGTGCGTCGGGCGGAGCAGGGGTCTGTGCGCACCCGAAAAGCATGGCAACCGCGAACGCGGTGACGACATGCAGCGGCGGGCGTATGTTCATATGGTGAATTGTACGGAGTATCGCCGACGAGTCCATTAGAATGTAGACACCAAGGAGGGTTTCCGCATGATCACACTTGAATTTCATGATCCGTCCGGCGCGCTGGAAGTCACGCAAGCGTTCGCATCACGCGTCGATACGCTGGAGGGCAAACGCATCGGGTTCGTCAGCAACGAGCAATGGCAGGCGTTCCGCATGCTGCCGATGCTGCGCGACATGTTGAAAGCCGATTTCCCGACGGCGGAATTGCTGCCGATCGACGCCTATCCTCAGGGTAACGCGCTGATTCCTACCGAGGAGACGGCGAGGCTGGTCAAGCAAAGCAGGGTGGATGCCGTCATCGTCGGCAACGCCGCCTGAGGCTCCTGCGCCACCGCTTGCGGCCGTGCTGTCGCGAGGATAGAAACACTTGGAATACCGACTGTTACGCTGACGCGGACGGATTTCGTCGGCGTGATGAAAAATGCCGTGTCCGGCCTGGGCCTCGCGCCCGATGCTGCGATGGTGACTTTCCCGATCGACATGTTCCTGCCGGGCAGCGACCTTTCATCGATGGCGGCGCGCAAGCGTGAGTTCTACAACGGCCTGATGAAATGGAAATCCGACTTCGCCCAGACCGCCAACGGCGAGTTGCCGCTGCTGAGCGTCGAAGGCAAGTCGTACGAAGACGCGCTGCAGAAGGCCAACAATCTGCTGATCACCAGCCTGTGGGGTGACGGTCTGCCGGTATGGCCGGCGACGCCCGAACGCGTCGACTGGATACTGCGCGGCTCGGCATTGCCGCGCACACAGGTGCTGGGCAAGTTTCCGCCGCGCGGCGGCATTACCACGGTCGAGACGGTCGCTATCGCACTGGCGATGGCCGGCGGCCGCCCGGAATACCTGCCGGTGCTGATCGCTGCGGTGGAAGCGTGTCTTGACCCGGCGAACGTGTTTGATCAGCTGCAGGCGACATCCGGCGGGCCGTTCCCGGTGGTCATCGTCAACGGGCCGATTGCGAAAGAGATTCGGCTCAATTCGGGATTCGGCTGCCTCGGCCCCGATCCGCAGCGCCCCGCCGGGGCCAGCATCGGCCGCGCACTGCGCCTGCTGCAGCAGAATGTCGGTGGCGCACTGCCGGGCATCGGCACCATGGCAATCTTCGGTGCGATGCGATACACCAATGCAGTGTTTGCCGAAGACGAGGCGAGCCTGCCCAAAGGCTGGGCGCCCCATGCGACGCAGCGCCATGGTTTCGAGCCCGGCACCAATGCGGTGTCGGTGTTTTTCGCCAGTGGCGTGACCAACGTGCGCCGCCGCGGCGCGAAAAAGGAAACGCCGGAAGAGGATGTCACGCAGGGCCTGTGGCGCATGGCGGATTTCATGCGCACGCCGAATCTGGCCGCACTGTCAGGCTGGGAGAAGGGTACGCCGGGCGCGATGCTGATCTCGCCGGTGGTGGCGGGCATGATGGCCAAACTAGGCTGGACGCCGGCGAAGCTGCGCGAGTTCCTGTGGGAGAACTCGAAAATTCCGATGGCGCAACTCAAGCGCGGCGGCGGACCGGCGTGGATCGAGATCGATGCCAACCCGGTGACGCGCGACAGCATCAAGCTCGATCCGTGGCCGATTGCGCAAAAACCCGACAATCTGATTTTGATTGTCGCCGGCGGCGACCATCCGACGCACAGCCAGTGGTTGCAGGCACATTCGCCGGCGGTGGTGGGACGCGTGATCCGCACGCCGGAGTCATTTGAGCGGCTGCTGGCCGAGTCCGATCGCGATCTGGGGTGTGCGGCGGATGAGTGCAGAATTTAAAATAATTAATAAAAACAACAACTTATAAAAATATACTGCCGTATATGCCGTATACATTGGATAACCATGAACAACGACGATATTGACGTACTGATCAGCGAAGTCGGACCGCGCGATGGTTTGCAGAACACCAAGGCCCACATGCCAACGGCGTACAAGAAACAATGGATCAGCGCCGCGGCTGCTGCCGGTCTGCGCGAAATCGAGGTGTGCTCGTTCGTGCCGCCGAAGCTGATTCCGCAGATGGCTGATGCGGCGGAAGTCGTGGCGCATGCCTTGACGATACCGGGGCTGAATGTGGCCGCGCTGGCACCGAACTTCAAGGGCGCTCAGCGTGCAATGGAATCCGGCGTGCACAAGCTGACGTTGACGATTTCGGTATCGACGGCCCACAGCCTCGCCAATGTGCGCATGATGCCGGACGAGGCGATTGCCAGTGCGAAAAAGATCTGCGCGTTTCGCGACAGCCTGCCGCAGGGCAAGCGCCCGGTGATCGAATCCGGCCTGTCCACGGTGTTCGGCTGCACACTCGAAGGCGCGGTGAGTGAAGACGAGGTGGTGCGCATGGCCGTGGCATCGGTGGAAGCCGGTTGCGATGAGGTCGGGCTGGCAGACACCACCGGTTACGCCAATCCGGAACAGATCCGTCGCGTATTCAAAAAAGTGCGCGCTGCCATTGGCGACAATCTCTCGGGCGCGCACCTGCACAATACCCGCGGCCTGGGCCTCGCCAACGTGGTTGCAGCGCTGGAAGTCGGCGTCACCACGTTCGACAGTTCGCTGGGCGGGCTCGGCGGCTGTCCGTTCGCACCCGGTGCATCCGGCAACATCGTTACCGAGGATCTGGTGTTCATGCTCGAGGCCATGGGCCTGCGTACCGGCATCGATCTGGAGAAACTGCTGGCGCTGCGCAAGATTCTCGAGGAGGGCATGCCGGGCGAACCCCTGTACGGCTACGTGCCGCTTGCGGGCATTACCAAGGGCTTTGTTCCCGCTACTCAGCAACGGTAAGGATTCGTCATGTCTCAACAACTGCCTCTCGCAGGCATCCGCGTCATCGAGTTCTGCCACGTTGTCATGGGCCCGACCTGCGGCCTGGTATTGGCCGACCTCGGTGCCGAAGTCATCAAGGTCGAGCCGCTGGACGGCGACCACACGCGCAAGCTGACCGCCTCGGGTGCGGGATTTTTTCCGACCTACAACCGCAACAAGAAAAGCATTGCGGTGGACCTGAAGGCCGACCAGGGCCGCGAGCTGGTGCTGAAGCTGATTGGCAGCGCTGATGTGGTCATCGAAAATTTCCGGCCCGGCGCGATGGACAAGCTCGGCTTCGGTTACGCGGCACTGAAAAAACTGAAGCCGGAAATCATCTACTGTTCACTGAAAGGCTTCCTGCCGGGTCCGTACGATCATCGCACCGGACTCGACGAAGTGGTGCAGATGATGGGCGGCCTCGCCTACATGACCGGCGGGCGCTTCGGGCCGCTGCGTGCAGGTGCTTCGGTCAACGATGTCATGGGGGGCGTGTTCGGCGCAGTGGCGATCCTCGCGGCGCTGAACCAGCGTCATGCCACCGGCAATGGCCAGTATGTGCAGAGCGCGCTGTTCGAGAACAATGCCTTCCTCGTTGCACAGCACATGCTCGAAGGTTTTGCGACCGGTCAGCCGGTCAAGCCCATGCCCGATCGCATCCGCGCATGGGCGCTCTATGACAATTTCAAGACCCGCGACGGCGAACTGGTGTTCGTCGGCGTAGTTACCGACACGCAGTGGAAAGTGTTCTGCGAATCATTCGGGCTGACCGATCTGCTCAACGATCCGGTGCTGAAGACTAATCCGCAGCGCGTCGAGGCGCGCCCGCGCATTCTGCCCATAGTCACCGAAATCTTCAGCAAGATGGGCAAGCAGGAACTAATGGATCGGTGCGAAAAACTCGGCCTGCCGTTCGCACCCATCGCCAAGCCCGAAGACCTGTTCGACGATCCTCACCTCAATGCGTCCCGCGGCCTGACGCCGGTGACCTTGAACAATGGCGTAAAAGCCAAGGTGCCGGTGCTGCCGATCGAAATGGACGGTGAGCGCTTCGGCACGCGCATCGATATCCCGCAGGTCGGGGAGCACACGCGCGAAGTGCTGGGGTCGATCGGTTACGGCGATGCCGATATCGACCAGATGATCAGCAGTAAAGTCGTGGCGGTACGCGAGAGTTAGATTGCGCGTCCGCTACCGGCCATTCGTCCACTTCCCGCCAACTTGCAGGCCACACCCAACCGGCTCAATGCGGAAACGAACGAGGCGCTGGCATCGTCTCCCGTCGGGGAAAAGCTTACCGGACTCCGCGTCGAGGTCGTCGGCGGTACTTCCGAACAGTTCGCCGTGCACATCCGGAAGGAAACGGTCAAAAGGGCCGAAGTCGTGAAGCGCGCCGGGGTGAAACTTGATTAGCAGAAAATATGCGTGGGCACCCCGCCCAGTCATTCCTGCAACGACAAGGTGCAGTGAAACAGCGCCAGGGCCAATGGCTGGTTAAAATTACGTTCTCGGAAAACGCGACTGTCAGGAACGGGTCGGTAGCGGACAACCCGGGTTCCGGGTCTCAACCGAACCAGAAAACGCTACCCCTCTGGTTTGACGTTCTTGACCGCGCCCTTCCAGCCGCTCGCCGTGATATCGAACACCATGCCGGTGGGGTCGCGGTACTTCACTTCATAGTAGCTGTTGGGCGTGTCGGGTGGACGGCCGGCGAAATGGGTGGCGCCCGCGGCTTTGACTTGTTCCTCGGCTTGCGCAAGGTCGTCGACCCACAGGCCGAAGTGCATGATTCCATAGAACGGTTCGTGTGGCACACCGGGCGCTTTGCCGCCTTTGGCGAGCAGCGCGATGTTCATTATGCCGTCGGTCATGTGAACGCCGTTCTGCGCATCGCCGGCCTTGGTCATGCCAAACGCGTCTTCGAAGAATTTTTGGGCGGCGGGGACATCCGGCACGGAAAGCGCGATATGCCGGAGCTTGTAGTTATTCTTTTGCATGCATTGCTCCACAGAAAGTGGTGAAGAAAAATACCGAAACTTGTGTTCAGACGCTGCTCAGCACCTTGCCCCAGCGCGGGTCGGGTTTCTGTTGTAGCGGTTGCGGCGCGGCATAGAGTGCGGCCCAGGTCGTTGACAGGATGTTGAGCAACACCGGCTTTCCGAATTCCGCTTCGAGCAGCGGTACAGCGTAAATGGCGTACCACAGGCCACCCGGCAGCAGCAGGGCCTGCGCGTCAGGGGCATCGCGCAGGGCCTGCGAGCCCAGTTCGAGCGCGAGTTCATGATCCGCGAGCGGGCTCGAAACCTTGTTCTGGTCGAGGTTGCGGCCCCGTGCGCGCAATGACACCACTTCGATGCCGGCTTCCTTCAGGTAGTTGCTCAGCGCGGTATTGACGGCATCCGGCCAGCGCGTCGCGAGCGCCAGTTTGGTGACGCCAAAGTGCTGCAATGTCGCGATATGCGCCTCGAGGTCGGTGTCGCAGGGAATCCCGGTGCGCTGACTTGCTTCGGCCAGGATCTCCAGCATTTTCTTGCGCCCGAGCGCGGACGCGACCGGCACCCCGCTCAGCGCGATGCGGTCCACGTTCTTGTTTTTGAGCAGATCGAACGCGCGCCACAGGGCGGGCAGTTCGGACTCCACCGCGGCGAGACTGTATTCCTTCAGGTTGAGCCCCGTGGTGACCAGCATCATGCCGTCGGGCGCGACCCGGTAGAACTGGTACGCGTCCATGTCGGTGTAAAGATGCGGAATGATATAACCGAGGTGCAGCCAAGGGCTGATTACGTTCATTGCGGGGCTCCTGCGCCAGAAAGTCGGGCTCGTTGTCGTACGCGCATTATCTCCGAATGGCGTCCGCGCTCACACTGACGCGACTTTCGGCTATCCTCGGGGCTTCCTTTTCAATCACCTTTTCAGAAGACTGCAACATGGCTCAGTATGTAATGACGATGAACCGGGTGAGCAAGATGGTGCCGCCCAAACGAGTGATCCTCAAGGACATCTCCCTGTCGTTTTTCCCCGGCGCGAAGATTGGCGTGCTCGGTCTCAACGGTTCGGGTAAATCGAGCCTGCTGAAAATCATGGCGGGTGTGGACAAGGAGTACGACGGCGAAGCAACCCCGATGCCGAATCTGAACATCGGTTTTCTGCCCCAGGAACCGCAGCTCGATCCCAAGCAGACCGTGCGCGAGGCCGTGGAAGAAGGCCTGGGCGAAGTGTTCCAGGCGCAGGCCAAGCTCGACGAGATCTACGCCGCGTACGCCGAACCCGATGCCGATTTCGACAAACTCGCGGCAGAGCAGGCCAAGTACGAGGCGATGATTGCCAATGCCGGTTCTGACACCGGGCATCAGCTGGATATCGCTGCGGATGCGCTGCGCCTGCCGCCGTGGGATGCCAAAATTGACAAGCTATCCGGTGGCGAAAAACGCCGCGTCGCATTGTGCCGGCTGCTGCTGTCCAAACCGGACATGCTTCTGCTCGACGAACCGACCAACCATCTGGATGCCGAAAGCGTCGACTGGCTGGAGCAGTTCCTGCTGCGTTTTCCAGGCACGGTGGTGGCGGTGACCCATGACCGCTACTTCCTCGACAATGCGGCGGAGTGGATACTCGAACTCGACCGCGGCCACGGCATACCGTGGAAGGGCAACTACAGCTCGTGGCTGGAACAGAAAGAGGAGCGCCTGAAGCAGGAAGAGGCTACCGAGTCGGCGCGGCAGAAGGCGCTGAAGAAAGAGCTCGAATGGGTACGCCAGAACCCGAAAGGCCGGCAGGCGAAATCGAAAGCGCGGATTGCGCGCTTCGAGGAACTGTCCTCATACGATTACCAGAAACGCAGCGAGACGCAGGAGATTTTCATCCCGGTCGCCGACCGTCTTGGCGACAGCGTGATCGAGTTCAAAAACGTGTCCAAGGGTTACGGCGACCGGTTGCTGATCGACAAGCTGTCGTTTTCGATTCCGCCGGGCGCGATCGTCGGCATCATCGGGCCCAACGGCGCCGGCAAGTCGACGCTGTTCCGCATGATCAGCGGCAAGGAGAAGCCGGATTCCGGCGAAATCGTCATCGGCTCCACGGTGAAGCTGGCGATGGTGGACCAGTCGCGCGACGCCCTGCCCAATGACAAGACGGCGTGGGAGGCGATTTCCGGCGGGCGCGACATCATCAATGTCGGCAAATTCGAAATGCCGTCGCGCGCCTACCTCGGGCGCTTCAACTTCAAGGGACAGGACCAGCAGAAGAAAGTCGGCACGCTGTCCGGTGGTGAGCGCGGCCGGTTGCATCTCGCACAGACGCTGCTCACCGGCGCCAACGTGCTGCTGCTCGACGAACCATCGAACGACATTGATGTGGAAACGCTGCGCGCGCTCGAAGATGCGCTGCTCGAATTCGCCGGCTGCGTGCTGGTGATTTCGCACGATCGCTGGTTTCTTGACCGCATCGCGACGCACATCCTCGCGTTCGAAGGCGAGTCGCAGGCCACGTTCTTTGCCGGCAACTACCAGGAATACGAGGCTGACAAGAAAAAGCGCCTGGGTGAAGAGGGTGCCAAGCCCAAGCGCCTGCGGTTCAAGCCCTTGAAGAGCTGAATACCAATAAATATTTGATTTTATTGGTATTTTTGTCCGTCAGCCACGCCCGGCGTAGGGCATATTGGTCGCCATCACCATCAGGTGGTAGATGTTGACGCCCGGCGGCTGGTTGGCCATGAACAGCACCGACCGGGCGACATCCTTCACGTCGATCATGGGCTCGGCCTTGACCGTGCCGTCGGCCTGCTTGACGCCCTTGGCCATGCGCGCCGCCAGTTCGGTCATCGCGTTGCCGACATCCACCTGGCACACGGCGATGCCGTATTTGCGGCCGTCGAGTGACATCGTGCGGGTGAGCCCCGAGACGCCGTGTTTGGATGCGGTGTACGGTGCCGAGTCCGGGCGCGGTGCGTGGGCCGAGATCGAGCCGTTGTTGATGATGCGTCCGCCCTGCGGGCTCTGGTCCTTCATCACGCGGAACGCCGCCTGCGCGCAGAGGAAAGAGCCGCTGAGGTTGACGTCGACCACCGCCTTCCATTTCTCGTAAGGCAGTTCTTCGAAGGGCACGCCCGGGGCGTTGAGTCCGGCATTGTTGAACAGCGCATCGATGCGGCCGAAACGCTTCTTGACAGCATCAAACAACGCGCTCACGGATTGCGGATCGGACACGTCGGTCGGCACAGCGAGGCCGCGCGCGGCGTCCGATCCGGCTTCGGCGAGCGCTTCGTCCAATACGTTTGCACGCCGGCCGACCAGCGCGACATTCCAGCCGTCTTTGAGGAAGGCCAGTGCGGTGGCCTTGCCGATGCCGCTGCCGGCACCGGTGATGATTGCGGTTTTTGTGCTCATGACATGATCCCTGTGTTGAAGTGGCTTATTTGACCCACGAGTCTCGCAGCGTCACTGTGCGGTTGAACACCGGCGCGCCGGGTTTGCTGTCATTGCGGTCGGCAATGAAATATCCGTGACGTTCAAACTGGTAGCGTGCTTCCGGCGGCGCATCGCGCAGCGCCGGTTCCAGTTGTGCGGTAATGACGCGACGCGATTTGGTGTTCAGGTCGAGCAGGAAGTCGCGATCGCCGGTGCCTGGATGTTCGGTCTTGAACAGCCGGTCGTAGAGCCGGACTTCGGCGGCGCCGGCGTGCGCAGCGCTGATCCAGTGGATATTGCCTTTGACCTTGACCGAGTCGGCGCCGGCTGTGCCCGACTTGGTTTCGGGAATATATTCGCAATGCACCGCGGTGACGTTGCCCGCTGCATCCTTGTCGCAACCGGTGCATTTGACGACATAGCCGTAACGCAGCCGCACGTTGTTGCCGGGGAACAGCCGGAAATAACCTTTGGGCGGGTTCTCGCTGAAATCCTCGCGCTCGATCCACAGTTCACGCGACAGCGGCACCGTGCGCTTGCCCAGATCCGGGCGCTGAGGATGGTTGGGGGCAAAGCAGTCTTCCTGTTTTCCCTCGGGGTAGTTGGTGATGATCAGTTTCACCGGATCGAGCACGGCGATGCGGCGCTCGGCAACTTCATTCAGATGCTCGCGCATGCAGTCCTCGAGCACTGAGTAGTCGATCCACGAATCGGATTTGGAGACGCCGATGCGCTCGGCGAACTGCCGGATGCCTTCCGGGGTGTAGCCGCGACGCCGCGCGCCGACCAGTGTCGGCATGCGCGGATCATCCCAGCCGTCAACGTGTTTCTCCTCAACCAGTTGGATCAACTTGCGCTTGGACAGCACGACGTAGGTCAGATTCAGGCGTGCGAATTCAATCTGCTGCGGCAGCGGCCGCGCGAGCAGGCCGCCATCGGCGAGTTTGCCGAGCAGCCAGTCGTAGAACGGCCGCTGATCTTCGAACTCCAGCGTGCACAGCGAATGCGTGATCTGTTCAAGTGCGTCCTCGACCGGATGGGCGTAGGTATACATCGGATAAATGCACCAGGCATCGCCGGTGCGATGGTGGCTTGCTTTGCGGATGCGGTAGATTGCCGGATCGCGCAGGTTGATGTTGGGCGAGGCCATGTCGATTTTTGCGCGAACGACCATTGCGCCTTCGGCATGTTTGCCGGCGCGCATCTCGCGCAGGCGCGATAGGGATTCGGCTGCCGGCCGGTCGCGCCACGGCCCGGGCTTGCCCGGCTGTGTCAGCGTGCCGCGATTGGCGCGGATTTCATCGGCGCTCTGCTCATCGACATAGGCGTGGCCGGCACTGATCAGGTGTTCCGCTGCCTCATACATGAACCCGAAATAGTCGCTGGCAAAATAGCCGTGTGCGCCCCACTCGAAACCCAGCCAGTGCACCACGTCACGAATGGCATCGACATATTCCTGCTCTTCTTTTTCCGGATTGGTGTCGTCGAAGCGCAGATGGCAGGCGCCGCCGTACTGCAGCGCGAGGCC
>JAOUIN010000159.1 GCA_029883965.1 Betaproteobacteria bacterium | reverse complement strand
AATCCGCCTCAAGGCAGCACAGGAAGCATCCGAGAAAGCCGAGGCCGAAGCCAAGGCCCGCGCACAGGCCGAAGCGCAGGCCAAGGCAGAGGCAGCCGCCAAAGCGACCTCCGAAGCAAAAGCCACCGAGGAAGCCCAGCAACAGGAGAAAGCCGAAGCCGAGGCCAACGCCCACGTAGCAGCGGAAACCAAGGCGCGGGAAGCCCTGGAAAAGCAGATGAAGGCAATGGCGGAGGCCCTCGCCCGCGCCGAGGAGTCTGCCAAGCGCGAGGCCGAAGCCCGCGCAAGAATGGAAGCCGACATCAAGGCGCGCCTCGACGCGGAACGCAGTGCCCTGAAGGAAGCTCAGGCGCGGGCCAAGGCAGCCGAAGACGCGGTTGCGCAGGCCCGCCAGATGGCTGAGGAAGCCGCGCGCGCCAGAGCAGTGGCAGAAAGCGCCGCGGCACAGGGATCCGACCCGGAGTCCATGGCCAAGGCTGAGGCCGCTATGAAGGCGCTCGAGGAAGCCAAGAACCGGGCGCGTACCGAGGCGGAGGCCAGAATCGCCGCTGAAGTTCGGGCAAAAGCCGAAGCCGAAGCGCGTGTCCTTGAAGAGGAAAAGCGTAAAGCTGCGGAAGCCGCGGAGAAACAGATACGGGCCGAAGCCGGCGCCAAGGCCAATGCTGAACTGAAAGCGCTGCGCGAACAGGCCCGCCAGGCGTCCGCCGAAGCTGAAACCCGCGCCGAGGAAGAACGACGCCTCCGCGAACAAATGGAAGGCAAAATTGCCGCCGAGCGCCAGGCCCGCGAAGATGCGGAGGCCAAAGTCGCCGCCGAGCGCGGCATGCGCGACGAGGCGATCCGTAAAGCCCAGGAAGAGGCCGAAGCCAGGGCGCGCGCGGAAATCGATGCCGCAATTGAGGTCGAACGCAAAAAGCGTGAAGAGGGCGAAAGAAAGGCGAAGGCGGAAATCGCAGCTCGTGTCATTGCAGAGCGCAAGGCACGCAATGAGGCCGAACGCCAGCTTGAGGTCGCACAAAAAGCCCGGGAAGACGCCGAGAAACTGGCGCGGCAGGCATCATCCGGTGAAAGCGAACAGGCAAAAAAGGCGCGCGAAGACGCTGAATACCGCGCCAAAATGGCCGAGGCCGCGGTCGCCAAGGCACAGGCGCAGGCGGAATCGGAGCGCAAGGCACGCGCGGAAGCTGAAGAACGCGCGAAGACAGAAGCGGTTACCCGGGTTGTGCGCGAACAGGAACTTCGCGACAACGCCGAGAAAACCGTCAAATCACGCGTCGCCGAAGAGTTGAAGGCGCGTGCACGCGCAGAAATCGAAGCAGATGCGCGTTACCGTACTGAGGCCGGGGAGCGCGCCAAGGCTGCGGCGGCAGCCCGCAAACTGCGCATGGAAGCGGAGGCACGTGACGTCGCTTCGTCATCTCCTGCGGAAAGAAAACCGCGCCGCAAAAAGATATTGATGGCAGGCGCCGGCCTGTTGCTGCTGATCGCCGGCGGACTGGGCGCACTGCAGCTGATGCCGCTGGGCGGCTATATCCCTGCAGTTCAGGAACTGGCAAGCCAGCGACTGAAGCAGCCGGTGCGCATTACCAACATGCGTTACAGCGTATATCCGGAACAGGAACTCAGGCTGGAGCGCGTCAGTGTGGGCAGCGGACAGCAGCTCAAGGCCGACAATATCGTCATTCCGATGATGCCCTGGAGTCTTCTGCTCGGGGAGCGCGAGCTCGACACGGTTGTCGCGAACACGGTCACCATCGAACATGCCGGTCTGGAATTGCTGCCGGCACTGGCCTCGTCCCCGGGTAATGCAGCGTTGCAGGTGCGCCAGTTGCGGATGACGGGGGTCAAACTCCTCGGCCTGCCCCTCGATGTACCGCAATTCGAGGCTCTCGTGACTTTCGGCCGCGATGGCGCCACGCAGAAGGTCCGCCTCAATGACGGCAAGATGACTGTAAACGCCACGCCCAAGGACGGCGGGCTTGCGCTGACCATAGATGCACGCGAGTGGCAATTGCCTGTCGGTCCGGCATTGAACTTCAGCGACATGTCGGTCGTAGCACAGGTCGATCGCAAGCAGGCAACGATAACCGCTATGGATGGCCGTCTGGGTGGCGGCCGCCTCAAGGGCGCGCTCAAGGCCACGTGGGCCGGTGATATCAATGTCGAAGGTGAATTCAACCTCGAGGGCGGCAAGCTGCAGGAACTGCTCCCCGCCTATACCAGGGACTTTCTGGTCAGCGGATCACTCAACGCCAACGGCAGCTATGCCCTCCAAGGCGCGACCCTGAAAACCCTCTTCGACACTACCGCAGCCGAGGCAACGTTCACAATCGACATCGGCGAACTGAACAACGTCGACCTGGTCCGCGCCATTCAGTCGCCGACAGCCAGCGGCAACCGCGGCGGCAAGACCAAGTTCGACACGCTGACCGGAACTCTCAGTGCCAGCAACAACCGCTACAACTACAGGCAACTGCGGCTGAGTTCTGGGCCGCTGAACGCCAGCGGCGCGATTTCCGTCGGCGGCGACAGTGCGCTATCCGGCCGGATCAGCGCAGAACTCGGATCGAAAGGCCTGATCGTTGCCCGGGGCAGTCTGGGTGTCACGGGCGCGGTACGGGACCCGGTGCTGCGACCCTGACGGAATCAGCAATCCATGAAAAAGCCCGCGCTTCACAGCGCGGGCTTTTTACTGTTGCCAATAAGAGAACTTACTGTCCGGCGGTCGAATACGCCGCGGCGCGCAATGCTGAAATCCGCACGTCCAGCGGCGGGTGCGACATGAACAGCGACATCAGCCCACCGCCACCCGAGATGCCGAACGCCGACATTTGCGCCGGCAAAGCAGATTGCTCGTGGTTTACTTTGAGTCGTTCCAGCGCAGCAATCATCTTTTCCCGGCCGGCGAGTTCCGCGCCGCCTGCATCCGCGCGGAATTCGCGCTGGCGGCTGAACCATGCAACGACCATGCTGGCCAGAATCCCCAGCACGATCTGCGCAATGAACGTCGCCGCATAGAATCCGATGCCCTGCCCGCGCTCATTCTTCAGCAGCACGCGATCGACAAAGAAACCGACCACACGCGACAGGAAGATCACGAAGGTATTCAACACACCCTGGATCAGGGTCAGGGTCACCATGTCGCCATTGGCCACGTGGCTGATCTCATGCCCCAGCACCGCCTCCGCTTCATCCTGCGACATGTTGTTGAGCAGTCCTGTGCTCACCGCCACCAGCGCATCGTTGCGATTCCAGCCGGTCGCAAACGCATTCACGTCCGGCGCGTCGTAAATAGCCACCTCGGGCATGCCGATTCCGGCGCGGTCCGCCTGCCGCTTGACCGTATCCAGCAGCCAGCGCTCCGTGGTGTTCGACGGAACCTCAATGACCTGTGCACCCGTAGACCTTTTCGCCATCCACTTCGAAATCAGCAGCGAAATGAACGCACCCCCGAAACCGAACAGCGCGGCGAACACCAGCAATCCCTGCAGGTTGAGGCCAGTCTCATTGGTCAGCGCCTGATCGATGCCCAGCAACTGCATGGTCACGCTCAGCACCGCGAGAATGGCAAAGTTGGTGACGATCAGCAAAAAGACACGTTTCATAGGTTTTCAGAATCCCGGTAGGTTGAGGTTGAACACGGTCGATTAGATGGGGCCGGCACGTACAAGTTCAAGTGGCCACGCAGGCCCGGTAAAAACTTAAGTAATTGATTTTAATGGTATTTAATAATTCACCGAACCTGGACCGGGCAACCGCAGGTTCGGACCTCACGCACCGCGGCCCACCCGCAACCAGAATGTGACCGGACCGTCATTGGTCAGAGTTACTTTCATGTCGGCCCCGAACACGCCCTGCTCCACCTGTGAATATACACGCCGCGCCTGCGCAACCACATGCGTGAACAGCGACATGCCCAGATCCGGTGGCGCCGCGGATGAAAAACCGGGCCGCAAACCCTTGCGGGTATCGGCGGCGAGTGTGAACTGAGGTACCAGCAGCAATCCGCCATCGACGTCGCGCAGCGACAAATTCATTCTTCCTGCCTCATCGGCGAACACACGGTAGTTCAGCAACCGGTCGAGCAGGCGATCCGCTTCGACCGGTGTATCGTCTGCCTCCACCCCCAGAAAAACCAGCAACCCGTGGCCGATGGCGCCTACACTCGCACCATCGACGACGACTTCCGCCGCGCTGACCCGCTGCAGCAGCGCAATCATGGCGTCCTGGCATCACGACGCGGCGGCACCGATCGATCTGTGCGTCCCGGTCTGAAGTAATCACGATCATCGTAATACCCGGCGCACTCGTTTCCGGGGTGCCAGCCGGGCACACCGAGCACCGGCAACGGCGCCAGGTCGCGGGTGCCTTGCAGTACCGCAACGTCAGCAATCCGCCGCGCCAACGCGCAATCCACATCATTCAACTGCGCCACCGGCGCCAGGTCAAAGAACGCCTGATCGACCTCCAGCAACACGCCGCGCGCGGTCATCCCCCGGTATGGGTTCAGCGCCTTTTCGCACAAGGCATGGCCGAACGGCAGGAACCGCATGCCCTTGATCACGTCGGCACGGCGCCCCCAGAACAAGGGCTTCCACTGAAAGTCACGAATCATTCCGAGCAGTGTTCCGTCTGCGGCAATAACGACGACTCCGTCCTCATCGAACAGTGTCAGCGCATCGCGCACCGGACCACGCCGGCCCGGAACCGGGGTATTCAATAATTCGGCATGGTGCCTGGCATTCAATGCTGCCTTCGCGCGCGGAAACCTCAGCCATGACAGCACATTGAACAGGTCGTGCCAGTTGCGTTCGCGAAACTCCAGTTCACCTCGACGGTACAAACGAAGCTCGTACGGTTCACTGCCGGCGGATACCGGCACGAGCTGCAACGGCAGCGCCGACACGGTGCGCACATCCGCATCCCGCAACAACTGCTGCAGCAAATTCGAATCCGGCCAGTCTGCACCGGCAAGCTGCGGCGCCACATTGCTCAGTGACGACAGCAAGGGCGAACGGTCGGCAAATCGGGAATCCCACGCATCCATGCCCCGGAGTGTACGACGTGGTATGGTTCTAAAGTAGACTCGCTTGTATACACCATGCAGGAATCCATGGCTGCGAATCTCACAAACACGGCACACCTGGATCGATTTTCCCGTCCGGCGTCGAGTCGCCTGATTTGACGGCGTCCCTCGCCATCACCGATCATGTCGCTGATTTCCTCAACTGGAAGACACTCATGAGTGAAAACACCGCATATACAACCACCGCCAAAGGCAAAGCCGAAGTTGCGGCCAAGCCGGGGGCGCTGAAACCGGGCCTTAAAGGGCTGCTTGCCGCGGTAGGGTCAAAAGCCACCGCCGCAGATTTGCGGACTAAGTTTCCGCGTGCGGGAAACATCGGTTCAGCGCTGACGCAACTGGCCGCGGACGGTTTTATTGCAGCGTTGCCGGAGATCGAAGAAGACGATGATC
>JAOUIN010000158.1 GCA_029883965.1 Betaproteobacteria bacterium | reverse complement strand
GTACAAGGACCCGGCTGTATTCTGGGATGAGGTGTGTATCGACAGTCCGGGGCTGCGCGGCTGCACGCAGAAACGCCTGCATTCCACACCGTACCGCTGGGTGCGCCAGCCGGTGGCGACCGAAGACGCGCCGGAAATCGAAACACTGTACCTGCCGGGCACTACGGTTCCGGGCGGCACACCGGGGCGCCGCTTTCCGACCCTATCCGGCAAGCTGGAATTCTGGACGCCTGAACTCGAAGCGAAGTTCAACACGCTGTGCCTGTCGGCGCTGCCGGAGTTTTATTCGGAGCGCGAACAGCTGATCGACCTGCCTTACATGGAATTGCTGGAGACCGATGCCGAGGAGGGTGTGATCTCGCCGTTCTGTACCCCGGCGACCGGCAGTCCGCGCGGGCGTATCGTCGCGCCGGATGCCGATCATCCCGGCGCGAAACTGCGCGCGCGGGGCTTCGACACTGAACTCGTCACGGGACGTCCGCCGGCAGCGCATTTCCATAGCTGGACGCACTATTTCTGGCAGTCGCAGGAGATGTGGCCCGATCTGTATTGCCAGATTCATCCTGACAAGGCGGCGGCGCTCGGCATTGCTGACGGCGAACGCGTAAAAATCGAGTCTGCACACGGCGCTATCGAGGCGATGGCCTGGGTGCACACCGGCATCCGTCCCACGGCCGTGTTCATTCCGATCGGCTGGGGCGAGAAGCAGCCGTACAATCCGTGGCGCTCGGTGAATTTTCTGACCGACGCCACGCAGCGCGATCCGGTGTCGGACCAGACCAATCTGAAAGTGCTGCTGTGCCGGGTGTCGCGCGCCGCCGGCTGAGCCGGCAGTGCGCATCGCTGCTGATTGCCGAAGGCGCGCTGCCCTTCAGGACCTGGACACGCTCGACGCTGATATCGAGCGCGTTGCTGAACAGGTGCTCGTCGACCTCACCCTCGATTTCCACTCGCGCCTCCTTCGAAAGCATCTGTCCCCACAGCAGGCGGTCCTCGATCACGAGCCGGATGTTGCCGGTGCCGTCGGTGAACAGGTATTCCTCGTCACCCATGTTGCCGACGATGGTGCCGCGTAGCAGTACGCGTTGGCCGTCATCAGGTGCGCCGATAATCGATTGCACGTCGGTTTTCGCGACCGGGGATCCGAACTGGGCCAGTGCCGGTACCGCAACGCACATCAGCAATACTGCAAGAGACTTTTTCATTTTTTCCACCGTTTCCGATTCGGTTCCGGTAACGATTGGATTGCAACCGCCGGTCAGGGTCCCCCTGTTCCTGATTGCCGCCCGGGGCCGCGCATGATCGGTGCGAACCTCATCATTGATGCGCGTTGACCCAATTCACCAGCATCGCATTGAACGCATCAGGCTGTTCCATGTTGGGCAGATGGCGCGCACCGGCAAACTCGTCGTAGCGGCCGTTGCCGAACAGGCTGGCAATATGCCTGACTTCCTCGGGCGAGCCCGCCGGATCGTCGGTGCCGCAAACGACCAGCGCCGGCGTTTTGACCGACGGCAGCTGGCTGATGAAATCGAAATTTCCGATCGCTTGCGCGCAGCCGATATAGCCGGCCGGCGTACAGCCGGCGATGGTGTCGCGGATCTGTTGCCAGCGGCCCGGATACGCCTTCCTGTAATCGGCCGTGAGCCAGCGTGCGATGGTCGCGTCGGCGATCGGCTCGAGCGAATTGGCTTTCAGTACCGCCTCGATGCGCGGACCCCAACGCGTGGCGGCGTCTGCCGGCGAGGCGGCCTGGGTGTCGCACAGCATCAGCGACCTGACCCGGCCCGCGTGGCGGATGCCGAGCGACTGGCCGATCATGCCGCCGATCGAGAGACCGACGAAGTGGCATTGCTTTTCGCTGATGGCGTCGAGCACGAGGATGACGTCGTCGGCGAGCTGGTCGATGGTGTACGGCCCGGGCGGCGCGTCGCTGCCGCCGTGGCCGCGCAGATCCATGCGCAGCGCGCGATAGCCGGCGGCAAGGAGCGCTGGTACCTGTTCTGCCCACATGCCGAGATCAGCGGCGAGCGAGTGCGAAAAAACGACGACCGGAGCGTTTTCCGGGCCGACGATGTCATAGGCAATGTTGCGTCCGGTGAGTGGGAGAAGCATGGCTCGCGTTCCTGTAGTTGAAGTTCGGTCTGTGGTACGCCGACGCCGCGGGATCCCAGCGTGCCGCTGCCGCAGATTGTACCCGCAAGGCGGCGACCGGTCCCGCTGCCCCGGTTCATTCGCAGTAAAGTCACGTTTCGTGCGGGTGTAGTAATAACCCAGTGTAAAATCCAGTCCATGCGGGTGTAGTTCAATGGCAGAACGGCAGCTTCCCAAGCTGCATACGAGGGTTCGATTCCCTTCACCCGCTCCATTTCGGAAAAACCAGGATCAGGGCCGTGAAAGTCTTAAAAATCCTGTTGATTGTATTTGGCGTTCTTGTCGTGCTGTGCGGCGCCTTGCTGGCGTACATAGCGGTCACTTTTGACCCGAATGCCTACAAGCCGAACATCATTGAGCTGGTCCGGCAGAATACGGAACGCACACTCAAGCTTGATGGCGACATCAAACTTGCGTTTTGGCCGGGTATCGGCGCAGAACTCGGGAAGGTGTCGCTGTCCGAGCGCAAGAGCGAGAAGCTGTTTATCGCGGTCGAGGGCGCGCGGTTTTCGCTGAAGGTGTTGCCGCTGCTGTCGCAGCACCTGGTGGTTGACGAGGTGACCGTTCGAGGCGCACGCATCAATCTCGTTCAGCACAAGGACGGCCGCATGAACTTTGACGACCTGATTCAGGGTGACGTCGCCGCACCCGCGAAGCCGGGTGCACCGGCACGGTCCCCTGCCGGAGGGAAGTCGCAGCAATTTGCGTTCGACGTAGACCGGATCGTCATCGCGGATTCAATGCTGGAGTTTCGCGACGAGCGTACGGGTTCCCGGTATGCGGTATCGAAACTGAATTTGAAAACGGGGCGTATTGCGAACCGCGTGCCGGCGGATATCGAGCTTGCGCTGGTCGCACAGGGCGATCAACCGAAGCTCAACCTGGCTATTGCGCTGAAGACGCGGTTGACGCTGGACGCGCAGCATAAAGCCGGTGTCCTGGAGCGTGTGGCGCTGGACGTTCGCGGGCAGGTCGCAGACATCAGCCAGCTGGAATTCAAGGCAGGCGGCAGCGCCACGGTGAAAAAGGGCGGCGATGAGTTTGCATTGGACAAGCTGAGCGTCGCTGCAACCGGCCTTCAGGGAAAGGATGCGTTTGACGTCAAGCTCGATGCCCCGGCCGTTACCGGATCCGGCCGGGCATTCAAGGCGGCGGCAATGGTGATTGATGCCGGCCTGAAACAGGGTGGTCGGGACGTCAAGGTACGGCTGACGTCGCCGCTGAATGGCAATCTGCAGGCGCAGCAATTCGAACTGTCGCCGTTGAAAGCCGACATCGGCGTGAGCGCTCCCGATCTGCCGGGCAAGAATCTCAGTGCGGCTCTGGCCGGTTCTGCTGGCGTTGATTTCAGGAAGCAGACTGCCAGGCTGAATCTCTCGGGAAAGATTGCTGACAGTGCGGTCAAGGCGCGGGTCGACGTGACCGGCTTTTCGCCTGCGGCGTTCAATTTCGATGTCGATCTGGACCAACTCGATGTTGACCGCTTTCTGCCTGCGCAGAGTGCGGGTGCAAGCGCCGGTGCGAGTACGAGCGGGGGCGCATCGACTCCGGCCGTAAAATCTGCAGCAACGGCGGAACAGCCGTTTGACCTGTCCGCGTTAAAAGCCCTGCGCGTCAACGGCAATGTTCGCATCGGCGGGTTGAAGGTCAACAATCTGAAAGCGCAGAATGTGCGCGCTACGCTGAAGGCGTCCGGCGGACGCCTGGACCTGAATCCACTGGCGGCAGATCTGTATCAGGGTACACTGAGCGGTGCAGCGACCGTTAATGCGGCTTCCGCAGTTCCTGCGTTCGCGATCAAGCAGACTCTGTCCGGGGTCAGCATCGCTCCATTGCTGAAGGACCTGGCGGACAACGAAACGCTGGAGGGCAAGGGCACGGTGTCGGTGGATGTCACGACCCGCGGCAGCACCGGCAGTGCGTTGAAGCGCGCGCTTGATGGTGCTGCCGCAGTGCGTCTGACCGACGGAGCCCTCAAGGGTATCGACATCGGCGGAACGATCAGTACTGCGCGGGCACAGCTGGGTGCGCTGAAGGGTGAGCAGATCCGGGAAACGGACACGAGCCGGAAGACGGAATTTTCTGAAGTGACCGCAACATTCAAGATTGCCGATGGCGTGGCCCGTAACAACGACCTGTCACTGAAGTCGCCGTTGCTGCGTGTCGGCGGCGAAGGTGAAATCAACATCGGCGCCGACACCATCAACTATCTGGTAAAGGCCAGCATCGTCGGTACCAGCAAGGGGCAGGGCGGACGCGATGTCGAGGACCTGCGCGGCGTTACCGTGCCGGTGCGGGTCACCGGTCCGCTGGCAAAACCGTCCTACAAGCTGGATTTCGGCGCCATGATCACCGATACCGCGCGGCAGAAAGTCGAGGATGCGATAACGCGGCGGCTGCAGGAACGACTGCAGGGCGGCACCGCGAAGCCGGGCGCCGAGGCAGCGCCCAAAGACGGTGAGAAAAGCGGCGGCAGCGCGCGCGATCTGCTGAAAGGCCTGTTTGGCCGCTAAGACACCGGGCACCCGCGTTGCGCCAATTCGGGTCGCGGCTGAGTTTGCGCCGGCGCTGATTGCCTGGCAGAAGCGCGATGGCCGCCACGATCTGCCTTGGCAGAACACACGGGATCCATACGCCGTGTGGCTGTCGGAAATCATGCTGCAGCAGACGCAGGTTGCGGCAGTCATTCCCTACTATGAACGGTTCCTGGCGCGGTTTCCGACTCTGTCCGCGCTGGCGACGGCACCGCTCGACGACGTGCTCGCGTTGTGGAGCGGCCTCGGCTATTACTCGCGTGCCCGCAATCTGCATCGCGCGGCACAGACTGTTGCCGAGCAGCATCACGGCCGGTTTCCGGAGACGCTTGATGCCGTGATGGCGCTGCCCGGTATCGGTCGCTCGACCGCGGCTGCGATACTGGTGTTTGCATTCGGCCAGCGCAGCGCGATCCTGGACGGGAACGTCAAGCGGGTGCTGGCCCGGGTTCGGGGCATCGCCGGCTACCCGGGTGAACCCGCGGTTGCCGCACAACTGTGGCGCGAGGCAGAAGCGTTGTTGCCCGAAACGGGACTGCGGCAGTACACCCAGGGCCTGATGGATCTGGGTGCGACAGTTTGCACACGGCGCAATCCGAATTGCACCGCTTGCCCGCTGAGCAGGATGTGCATCGCGCTGCAGACCAACCGGGTGGCGGCATTGCCTGTGCCGAAACCGCGCAAGCCCCTGCCGCAAAGACGCACGTTGATGCTGGTGCTGCAGCGCGCCGGCGACATCCTGCTTGAGAAGCGGCCGGCAACCGGCATCTGGGGCGGGTTGTGGTGCTTCCCCGAGGAAGAAGCCGGTGCCGACGCCGTTGC
>JAOUIN010000014.1 GCA_029883965.1 Betaproteobacteria bacterium | reverse complement strand
GACGGGGTGCCGCAGCGGGCCCGGCTGCAGGCTGTTGCGGCGCCGGCGCAGGCTTGGCCGGCTGGGGTGCCGCAACCGCGGGGGCAGGCGCAGATTTTTTCGCTTCGGCAGGCGCCGCCGGCACGGCATCGCCTGCCTCCAGCGTCAGCACCAGCGTCCCCGCGGAAACCTTGTCGCCGACCTTGAGCCTGACATCCTTTACCACGCCTGCAGCGGGTGACGGCACGTCCATGGTCGATTTGTCGGACTCCAGTGTCACCAGCGAGTCTTCGGCTTTGATGACGTCTCCCGGTTTGACCATTACCTCGATCACCGGGATGTTCTTGAAATCACCGATATCGGGAACTTTGACTTCGATTGCGTTTGCCATGGGTGTGGTTCGACTCAGACGGTTACCGGATTGGGCTTGTCGGGATTGATGCCGTATTTCTTGACCGCCGCCGCCACGGTTTTGCGCGGCAGCAGTTCCTGATCAGCGAGCGCCTTCATCGCGGCGACCGCCACATAATGCCGGTCGACCTCGAAAAACTGGCGCAACTTGCTGCGCGTATCCGAGCGGCCGAAGCCGTCGGTGCCGAGCGTGATGAAGTTGTGCGTGGGGACGAACGCGCGGATCTGGTCCGCGAATATCTTCATGTAATCCGTCGCCGCAACCACCGGACCGGTGCGGTCCTTCAGGCACTGCTCGACATGACTCACGCGTGGCTTCTCATCGGGGTGCAGCATGTTCCAGCGCTGCACGTCCAGGCCGTCGCGGCGCAACTCGTTGAAACTGGTCACGCTCCAGATGTCGGCGGCGATGCCGAAATCCTTTTCCAGCAACGCTGCGCCTGCGATGACCTCGCGCAGGATGGTGCCGCTGCCGAGCAGCTGCACTTTCGGCTGGTTTTTCTTCGCCTTGCCCTCCGACAGCAGATACATGCCTTTCAGAATGTTTTTCTCCACGCCCTCCGGCATCGCCGGGTGCGTATAGTTTTCATTCATCACGGTGATGTAATAGAACACGTCCTCTTGCTCCTGATACATCCGGCGCATGCCGTCCTGGATGATCACGGCAAGCTCATAGGCAAACGTCGGGTCGTACGACACGCAGTTCGGAATGGTGGAGGCCAGCACGTGGCTGTGACCGTCTTCGTGCTGCAGGCCCTCGCCGTTCAGCGTCGTGCGCCCGGCCGTGCCGCCCAGCAGGAAGCCGCGCGCGCGCAGATCGCCGGCTGCCCAGGCCAGATCGCCGATGCGCTGGAAACCGAACATCGAATAGAAGATGTAAAACGGAATCATCATCTTTCCGTTATTGGCGTACGACGTCGCTGCGGCGATCCAGGACGACATCGCACCGGGCTCATTGATGCCTTCCTGCAGGATCTGTCCGCCCTTGTCTTCCTTGTAGAACATCAACTGATCCGCATCCTGCGGCGTGTACAGCTGGCCCACATGCGAATAAATGCCCAGCTGGCGGAACATGCCCTCCATGCCGAACGTGCGCGATTCGTCGGGCACGATAGGCACCACCAGCCTGCCGATTTTCTTGTCGCGAATGATGGTGTTGAGTATGCGCACGAACGCCATCGTCGTCGAAAACTCGCGGTCCTCGCTGCTCTTCAGCTGCGCTTCGAACGCGGACAGCGGCTGCACTTCGAGCGACTCGACCTTGCGCTTGCGTGCGGGCAGCGAGCCGCCCATGGCTTCGACGCGGCCGCGCAGGTACTGCATCTCCGGCGAATCCTCGGGCGGTTTGTAGAACGGCACGTCCTCCAGCTTGTCGTCGGGGATCGGCAGATCGAAACGATCACGGAAGGCGCGTATCGATGCCGTACCCATTTTTTTCTGCTGGTGGGTGATGTTCTGGCCTTCGCCGGACTCGCCCATACCGTAACCCTTGACGGTCTTGGCAAGAATCACCGTCGGCTGGCCGGTATGCTTCATTGCCGCAGCATAAGCCGCATACATTTTGTGCGGATCATGGCCGCCGCGGTTCAGGCGCCAGATGTCGTCGTCCGACATGTTGGCAACCAGCGCCGCCAGCTCCGGGTATTTCCCGAAGAAATGCTCGCGCACAAACGCACCGTCTTGCGACTTGAAGGCCTGATATTCGCCGTCGACGCACTCTTCCATGCGCTTGAGCAATATGCCGGTCTTGTCTTTCAGCAACAGCGGGTCCCAGTACGATCCCCAGACCACCTTGATGACATTCCAGCCGGCGCCGCGGAAATCCGATTCCAGTTCCTGGATGATCTTGCCGTTGCCGCGCACCGGTCCGTCGAGGCGCTGCAGGTTGCAATTGATGACGAAAATCAGGTTGTCGAGCTTTTCACGCCCGGCCAGCGAGATCGCGCCCTTTGACTCGGGCTCGTCCATTTCGCCGTCGCCCATGAATGCCCAGACCTTGCGGCCCTGAACTTCGATCAGGCTGCGATCTTTCAAATACCGCATGAAGCGCGCCTGATAGATCGCCATCAGCGGTCCCAATCCCATCGAAACCGTCGGGAATTGCCAGAAATCAGGCATCAGCCACGGATGCGGGTACGACGATAGCCCCTTGCCGTCAACTTCCTGGCGGAAATTACTCAATTGATCTTCGGTAATGCGCCCCTCGAGGTAGGCGCGCGCATATACACCCGGCGCCGAATGCCCCTGGATATAAACCAGATCGCCGAGAAACTTTTCATTGGCCGCGCGAAAAAAATGATTGAAGCCGACGTCATAAAGCGTTGCAGCAGAAGCAAAACTGGAAATATGGCCGCCCAGTTCCGATGATTCCTTGTTGGCGCGAATGACCGTCGCCATGGCATTCCAGCGCACCAGCGAGCGGATCTTGTGCTCAAGCTCGGAATCGCCCGGCGAGCGCTCTTCGCGATCCGACGGTATCGTGTTCATGTACGCCGTGTTGGCGTTGTACGGGATGTATGCTCCTGAAAGACGCGCCTCGTTAACCAGGCGGTCGAGCAGGAAATTGGCGCGGTCCGGACCTTCGCGTTCAAGCACCGATTTCAGTGCATCGAGCCATTCTCGCGTCTCCTCCGGATCCAGATCTTTCTGGAGGTCATTCATATCCATGGGGCTTACCTTTATGGGGCTGTTTTTTCACGGCAATTCCGGCACTTATGGTGCCCGAATTACAATCTTTATGGGATGAGGAATTATAACGTCTGCGCTGAGACTCCGGTTCAACCGGTGGTGCATTGCAGCAACCGGTGCGCAATCGGGCAGACGAGGCCGGGCTAGTGCCCGTTGAATTTCGCTGCGCGCTTTTCGAGAAACGCCTGCATGCCTTCGCGCTGGTCCGTCGTGGCGAACGCGAGCGCGAACGCCGCCGTCTCGTAGGCACAGCCGTTGGCCAGACTCATATCCTGACCGCGATGCACAGCCTGCTTGGCCAGCCGGACAGCGTCGGGACCCTTGGCGGCAATGGTGCGGGCGGTGGTCATGCCCGCATCGCGTAATTCGGCGACAGGCACCACCTGGGTAACGAGGCCGATGGCCAGCGCTTCCGCGGCTTTGACCTGCCTGGCTGTTGTGATCAATTCCAGCGCCCGTGCGCGCCCCACCAGCCGGGTCAGGCGCTGGGTGCCGCCAAACCCGGGAGGAATTCCCAGATTGACCTCGGGCTGGCCAAACACCGCACGATCGGAAGCGATGATCCAGTCGCAGGCCAAGGCCAGCTCGCAGCCGCCGCCCAATGCATAGCCGTGAACCAGCGCAATCACCGGCATGGGTAATGCCTCCAGCGCGTGCATGACCTGCATGCCTTTTTCCGAGAACGCCTGCGCCTGATCGGCACTGCATTCAACCATTTCGCTGATGTCGGCACCGGCCACGAATGCTTTGTCGCCCGCGCCGGTAACCAGCAGCACGCGTGCCGCAGTGTCCGCGGCAATCCCGGCAATGGCCAGCGCCAGTTCGGCCAGCGTTGCCGCATTCAGTGCATTCAGGGCCTGCGGCCGGTTTACCGTCAGCAGATAGATGCCGGGTTCGGGTTGTTCCAGCAAAAGATTTTTATAGGTCATGGCGGTAGCTCTTCAGGATGGCATTCAAATAAAAATTCGAGCTTACCCGATGCGCTGCTGCACGTAAGAACCCGGCGCGTCTTCGATCGCCTTGAACTTGGTGTTACCGGGCTTGCGTGCGGCAATTTTCTTGTCACCGTGTTTGGCCGCCCACTTCCCCCAGTCGGTCCACCACGAACCCGCGTGCTGGGTCGCTTTAGCCAGCCAGCTATCGGGCTGGGCGTCCAGTTTGTCGTTGACCCAGTAGCCATATTTGTTGGCAGCCGGGGGATTGATAATCCCGGCGATATGGCCGGAACCGCCCAGCACAAAACGCACCGGGCCCTGCAACATCCGGGCGCCGGCGTAGGTCGATTGCCAAGGGGCTATGTGATCTTCGACGGTCGAGATGAAATACGCCGGCACCTTGACCTTGGTAATGTCGATCGGTGTGCCGGCCAGCGTAACGCCACCCGGCGTGCGCAGCAGATTTTTCAGATAAAGATTGCGCAGGTAGAAGCTGTGCATTGCTGCCGGCATACGCGTGGAATCGCCGTTCCAGTGCAGCAGATCAAATGGAAACGGATCCTTGCCCAGCAGATAGTTATTGACCACAAATGACCAGATCAGGTCGTTCGCGCGCAGCATGTTGAAGGTGGTGGCCATTTCCGAGCCTTCGAGATAGCCGCGCTCCTCCATCTTCTTCTCGAGCGCGGACACCTGCTGCTCGTCGATGAAAACCTCGAGTTCGCCCGGTCGTTCGAAGTCGATCATCGTGACAAAGAAAGTCGCGCTGCGGATGCGATCCTGCTTTTTCGCGGCCAGCCATGCCAGCGTGCACGCAAGCAGCGTGCCGCCCAGGCAGTAACCGATGACATTCGCCTGTGCCTCCCCGGTAATGTCGCGGATCACATCCAGCGCCGCCAGCGATCCGTCGGTAAGGTAGTCGTCAAAGCGCTTGTGCGCCAGTTTCTCGTCCGGGTTGACCCAGGACACCATGAATACCGTGTGCCCCTGTTCCACGGCCCAGCGCACGAATGAATTGTTCTCGCGCATGTCGAGAATGTAGAACTTGTTGATCCAGGGCGGAATGATCAGCAGCGGCGTCGCATGCACCTTGTCTGTCAGCGGCGCATACTGAATCAGCTGCATGATGTCGTTCTGGAACACGACCTTGCCTTTGGTGGTGGCCAGGTTCTCACCCAGCTTGAACGCCGAGCTGTCGGTCATGCGCACACGCAGTTGTTCGCCGTTGCCGCGCGTCAGGTCTTCGAGCAGGTTGTTCAGCCCCTTCACCAGATTCTGTCCGCCCGAACTCACCGTTTCACGCAGTGCCTCCGGGTTGGTCAGCAGGAAATTGGACGGCGACAGCGCATCGATATACTGCCGCGTATAAAAATCGACTTTTTTCGCCGTCTTCTCGTCCAGACCCTCGACACTGCCCAGCGACTGGTGCAAATGGCGGGCCGCGATCAGGTAGGACTGTTTCACATAATCGTAGAGAAAATTGTTTTCCCAGTCTTCGTGACGGAACCGGCGATCGGTCTTGTTCGGCTGCGCGACCGGAGCCGTTTCCTGCCCCATCATCCGGGACATGGAGTTTTGCCATAACGCCATGTAGTCCTGCCACAGCTTCATTTGCATTTCGGCGACGCGCACCGGATCGGTCAGCATCAACCCCCAGGCCTCGAAGAATGCCTTGGCAATCCCGAGTTCATCCTTCATGGCCGGCACTCCACTGCCGCTGCGCGCCATGTATTTCGTCAGCAGGGCGCCGCTTTTCTCGGCAATGTCGGCGTAAAGCCGGGCCATCTCTGCGTGATCCATGGCCGGGGTTTCTGTTTGAGTTTGTTTGGCAGTCATTTTGTGTCCCTGCTATGTACTACAGGCAAATAACGTCGTCGCAGAACCAGAATTGACGTTTACGTAAAAGCAATGATATTGTCCTGCCGCATGTTACCTGCAGTTGCTGCGGAGCACAATGAGCAAGACCTACACCATCAGCGATCTGGCGCGCGAATTTGACGTGACCACCCGGACGTTGCGTCACTATGAAGACCAGGGTCTGGTCACGCCCACGCGCGACGGCATCAACCGCATCTTCAGCCATCGCGACCGGGTGCGCCTCAAGCTCGCGCTGCGAGGCAAGCGCCTCGGCTTTTCGCTGAACGAGATCCGCGAATTGTTCCAGCTGTACGACCTTGCCCATGACGATCGCCGTCAACTGGAGGAATTCGCCGTAAAGCTGGAACGGCGGCGGGCGCAACTGGAACAGCAACGTGAAGATGTGGAAATCATGCTCAATGAGATCAATTTTTTCGCTGGCCAGTGTCAGCGCTTGCTGACTGAATCTGGGCGCGAAAAACCAGTGACCACGTAGCATTGCAGCAATATTGACGTTTACGTAAACGAAATACTTAATTTCCTTTAAAAACAATCTATTATTATCACCTGCGTCCGTGCGCGAGCCGGTCTGCACCTTAAACCCGCAGGAGCCTTCCATGGCCCAACCCATCGATTTTTACTTCGATTTCTCGTCACCCTACGGTTATTTCGCTGCGGCAAAAATCGACGCGCTCGCTGCAAAATATAATCGAACAACCGTGTGGCGCCCGATACTGCTGGGCGCCATATTCAAGGTGACCGGCCAGCAGCCGCTGACGACGATTCCGATGAAAGGCAGTTATGCGCTGCACGATCTGACGCGCTCGGCGCGCTGGTTCGGGACGCCTTTCAAGATGCCGGCACGGTTCCCCATTTCATCGACTGCGCCCTGCCGTGCCTTTTACTGGCTCAGTGACCGCGACCCGGCGGCAGGAAAAGCACTGGCGCAGGCACTCTACCGCGCCTACTTTGCCGAAGACCGGGACATCTCGAATCCGGAAGTCACCGTCAACGTCGCCGCCAAACTCGGGCACGACAAGGACGGCGTCACGTCCGCCCTCAACGACCCCGCAGTCAAGGAGCGCCTGAAAATCGAAGTCGACGCCGCGGTCGAGCGCGGTGTGTTCGGCTCGCCGTACATCGTGGTCGACGGCGAACCGTTCTGGGGATCGGACCGCCTCGACCAGATCGAGCAGTGGCTGGCCAAGGGCAAATGGTAATCGCATCGTGATCCGGGCGCCCGCGGTCGCATGAGAAACATCGGGCCGGTTTCCGCGCAGTGGCTTGCCGCCGTCGGTATCCACACGGTGGACGGTCTGCACGCGCTGGGGGCGATCAACGCATACGCGCTTGTCCGTGCGCACGGCTACAATGCAAACCTGAATCTGCTGTGGGCTTTACAAGGCGCGCTGACGGACGTCCACTCGACGCGCATCCCGCCGGCACCAAGCAGGAACTCCGGCAACGCCTGAAGGAAATTTCATGAGCAAAACCACCAGTACCCGGGTGCTGATCACCATCGACGATCGCGGCAACGCAACGCTCACCCTGAACCGTCCGGACGTGCACAACGCCTTCGATCCGGAAATGGTGCGCGCGTTGACCGAGGCATTGAATCAAGTGGCCAGGGATAAAGCGGTACGCGCCGTGGTGATCGCCGGCGCCGGCAAGAGCTTCTGCGCGGGCGCCGACATCGCGCACATGCGCCAGAGCGCGCATTTCACCAAGAAGCAGAATTTCGACGGCGCCAGCGAATCGGCACGCATGTTCCACGCGCTCTACTCGCTGAAGAAACCCACGGTCGCCGCGGTGCACGGTGCCGTGCGCGGCGGCGGCTGCGGCATCGTCGCGGCCTGCGACATCGCCATTGCGACGCGCTCAGCAACCTTCCGCCTGTCGGAAGTGAAAATCGGCGTGATCCCGGCCATGATCAGCCCCTATGTGATCGGCGCTATCGGTGAGCGGCAGTCGCGACGCTATATGCTGTCGGGCGAAGAATTCGATGCGACCGAAGCCCGGCGCATCGGCCTGGTGCACGAAGTCGTCGAAGAATCAGCGCTCGACGCGCGTGTCAACGCGATGCTCGCGCAGTTGTATTCCAGCGGGCCGAACGCGGTGCAGGCGATCAAGCAGCTGATTCCCAAGAGCGCACACAGCCTGATCGGCCCCGGCATCGTCAACACCACGGCAAAACGCATTGCCGAAATCCGCGCCACACCCGAGGCGCAGGAGGGGCTGTCGGCCTTTCTCGAAAAACGCAAGCCATCATGGACCGAACCGGGACAGACCGGCGGTGCGATGCCCGGAAACAAGCGCAAGCGGCAGCGGTAATAACCTTCCGCACGCAGAGGAGGAACGAACCTGATGCCATTACCCGGAAAAGTACGCATATTTGAAGTCGGCCCGCGCGACGGTCTGCAGAACGAAGCCGCGCCGGTATCGACCGCCGAAAAAATCGAACTGATCCACCGGCTGCAGGATGCCGGCGTGTCCATCATCGAAGCCACCGCTTTCGTGTCACCCAAGTGGGTGCCGCAGATGGCCGACAACGCCGAAGTCATGGCAGGCATCAGGCGCAAGCCCGGCGTGACCTATCCGGTGCTGGTGCCGAACATGAAGGGGCTGGAGGCCGCGATTGCCGCCGGGGCCGATGAAGCCGTCGTCTTCGGCGCGGCTACCGAGAGTTTTTCCAAACGCAACACCAACTGCACGATCGACGAAGGACTCGCACGTTTCGAAGAAGTCGCGCAGGCGGCAATTGCCAAAGGCCTCAGAGTACGCGGCGACATTTCAGTCTGCCTGGGCTGCCCGTACGAGGGCGCGGTCGATCCGGCTGCAGTGGTGCATGTGGCGCGCGCGCTGGATGCGATGGGCTGTTATGAAATTACCATTTGCGACACCATCGGCACCGGCACCGCCGGCAAGACCCGTGCGGTCATCGAAGCCGTCGCCGGACATATCCCGGTCGGGCGGCTCGCCGGACATTTCCACGACACCTACGGACAGGCAGTGGCCAACGTCTACGCGGCACTGGAATGCGGCATCGCCACCTTCGACAGTTCGATCGCCGGGCTGGGCGGCTGCCCCTACGCCAAAGGCGCCACCGGCAACGTCGCCACCGAAGACGTGTTGTACCTGCTCGACGGACTCGGCATCGAGACCGGCATCGACATGCGCAAACTGATCGACGCCGGCGAGTATATCTGCGGCGTTATCGGCCGGCCAACGCTGTCGCGGGCAGCGCGCGCTATCCGCGCAAAGACCGCATAGCTGCGCGCGCCGTGACTGCCGACAAAGATTCTCCCTGCGTCCATGTCTGTCTGATGGATTACGACCGGGAACTGTGCATCGGCTGCCACCGCACGCTGGAAGAGATCACGCACTGGATCAACTTCAGCCCCGAGCAGAAACAGACCGTGCTGGCGCAGATCGAGATTCGCCGCGCCGCCATGCCCGCGCCCAACTGAAATACCGGAGTCTGCACCATGCCCCTTTCCGCACCTGCTCCCCGCACACTGAAACACACCCGCACCATCGAATGCAAAGGTTACGAACGCACTGATGGCTTATGGGACATCGAAGGCCATCTGGTCGACACCAAGACTTACGTGCATTCGCGCCGCGATGGCGGTCAGGAACGCCAGCCCGGCGAACCGGTGCACAACATGTGGCTGCGGCTGACCATCGATCTCGACCTGAAAATCCACGACGTCGAAGCCGTCACCGATGCCGGACCGTACGAACCCTGTGGCACCATCACCGGCAATTTCAAGAAACTCGCCGGATTGACCATCGGCCCCGGTTGGCGCAAGGCAATTGCCGAGCGCGTTGGTGGCGTGCTTGGCTGTACACATCTGGTTGAACTGCTGGGACCGCTCGGCACGACGGCATTTCAGGCCACCGGTCGCGCCCGCGAAGCGCACAATGCGGCCAAACCCGTGACCAGGAAACCGTATCAGATCAACTCCTGCCACATCTACAAGGATGACTCGCCGGCGGTGCTGGAACGCTGGCCGCAGTTTTATACCGGCAAGCGCTGACGCGAGAGCTGTGCGCGCGTGATCCTGGACGGGACGAGGGCGCCACCTGGTCGCAATGTAAAATTTTGTTTTAATTGATTTTTTTGTTGCGGCGCAGGTACTGCCACCGCACCAGCGGCGCCATCACGCCGAAGATGCCGATGCTGCCGAAGGCCAGCCCCCACGCCGTAATGTCCTGATTGCCGCCGGCAAGATCCAGCGTCACGCCGAACACCAGCGGCGCAAGGAATGCCGTGCTGAAGCCGATGAAGGAATACACCGCCATCATCGCGCCGCGCATTTCCGGCGGCGTACTCGCAACCGCGCCCGAAGTCAGCGCCGCGGAATCCCCGAGCATTGCGCTGTAATGCACCATCAGCAACAGTACAACGACGTACCATGGCCAAGCCGCGGTATAGCCGATCAGACAGGCCAGCGCGCCTGACAATGTCATGAACAGGAAAATGATGCGTTGCCGGCCAAAGCGGATGGCCAGTTCATTGCCGCTGACGCTGAATACCGGCCCCATCACGTTGATCAGCGCCGCCAGCGTCGCCGCGCTGATCACCATCGGTGCGCTCTCCGGCTGTAATGCCGAGCAGAACACCAGGAAAGCCACCATCCACGATCGGGCGCCGAACAGTTCGTAGTTGTGTATCGCATAGCCGACAACGTAGCCCAGTGTCTGCCGGTTGCGCAGCACCGGCCGGAAATCAAGCAGTGCGGTCGTGTGCTGCTCACGCGGACGCATCCGCCCCAGCGGTATGGCCAGCATGACGATGAGTCCCGCCAGCACCGGGCCTACCGCCCCGAACCAGAACGCCCATTGCCATTCGTAGGCGGCCCCCAGCTTGCCCGCGACCAAAATGGACAGCGTCGAACCGAGACCGAAACTCGCGGTGTAGAACGCCGTGGCGCGTGATTGTGCCGCGCCTTCGAGATGATCGGTCAGCGCTTTCAGCCCGGGCATATAGGTGCCGCCCAGCCCCGCACCGATCAGGAACTGGGCCAGCGCCGCAGTCCAGAAACCCTGTCCGAACCACGCAAAAATGGCGGCGCCCAGTGCACCGGTCAGACAGGCGACCAGATAGATGCGGCGCGAATCCATGCGGTCGGTGAGGCTGGTCAGCACCGGCACCGACATCATGTAGCCGGCGAACAGGATGCCGCTGATCGCGCCGGCCTCTGAGTTGGAGATTCCCCATTCGCGCTGCAACTGTGGCAGCAGCGTGGTGTATGCGGCGAAGCCCGTCATCGACAGCACTTCCGCAAAACACATGATGAAAGTCAGCCGGCGGGCCGACAGTTTTTTCGCGGCCATCAGTCAGAATGCGCCGGCTGTGCGCAGCAACTGCGCCACCGCTTCAGCCATTTTGCGATAGCCGGCGGCGTTAGGATGTATCGGATCGGATTTGAGCTCGGACCGGTAGAGCACGCTGGTCACGACCTCGCCTTCATACGGAATGCGGAACTCGTGCGCGAGCTTCTCGTAAAACTCCGGCGCGCTGGTAATCAGTCCCGGCGCAGGCACGCCGACCAGCACGGCATCGAGCCCGCGCGATTTGATGGTCTTGAGGATCTCGCGCAGATTGGCTTCGATTTGCGTGCGCGCGCCCTTGCGCAGCATGTCATTGCCACCAAGACAGACAATAACGAGGCGCGGCTGATGCTCGTCCAGCACGCCCGGCAGCCGCGCAAGGCCGCCGGCGGTCTGCTCGCCGGGAACACCGGCCCGCACGACCGTGCGGTTGATCAGTTGCCCGAGCACGGCGGGGTAACTTTCCTCGGGCTTCGCACCGGTGCCATAAGTCAGGCTGTCACCAAAAGCGACCACAACATCCGTTGCGCCGAGGCGGGCCACCGGCGGTGTGCCGCGACCGCAACCTGCCAGCAAAGCTGCACACAGCAACACCAGCAGGACGCCGCGGGTCATGCTTTCTGCACCTTGAGTTTGCCGCGTTTGAAATCACGGATGATTTCGCGCGCGGCGTTGCGCCCGGGCAACCCGGTAACACCGCCGCCCGGATGGGTGCCGGCACCGCACAGATAAAGCCGGTTCACCGGCGAACGATAGTCCCCGTATCCGAGCATCGGTCGCGCAGTCCACAACTGGTCCAGCGTCAGCGCGCCGTGAAAAATATCGCCGCCGGTCAGGCCGAACTCGCGTTCCATGTCCAGCGGCGACAGTATTTTCCGGGCGATGACCGCATCCCTGAAGTTTTGTGCATACCGCGCCACCGTGTCGATCACGTGATTGGCGGCATCCTCGCGGATGCCGTCCCACGTCAATCCGTCAGGCAGTTCCGGGTTGAAATGCTGGCAGAACAGGCTTGCCACATGCTGTCCCGGCGGCGCCAGCGTGTCATCTACGGTTGACGGAATCAGCATCTCGATCACCGGCGCGCGTGAGCAACCGTAGGTGCGGGCGTCGAAGTACGCCTGTTCCATGTATTTCAGCGAGGGCGCCATGATGATGCCCGATTGATGATGCTCGGCCGCGACCATGCCCGGCAGGCAGTTGAAATCCGGCAGTTCGCGCAGCGCGACGTTCATGCGGAAGGTTGCAGACGCACATTTCCAGCTGCGCATGCGCTGCAGAAACTCCGCATCCAGCACTGGCGCATCGATCAGGTCCAGATAGAGCAGTTTCGGATTGACGTTCGCTGCCACGCAGCGTGCCTCGATCACCCGCCCGTCCTTGAGCTGTACGCCCTGCGCACCGCGGGAATCGATGCAGACGTTGACGACCTCGGCATCGGTGTCGATATATACGCCGCGCGCCTGCGCTTCGGCGGCCATCGCCTGGGTGATCGCGCCCATGCCACCTATGGCATGCCCCCACACCCCGCGCTTGCCGTTCACTTCGCCGAATACGTGGTGCAACAGCACGTACGCGGTACCCGGCGCGTAAGGGCTGGCGAAATTGCCGACAATGGCATCAAAACCGAAAGCGGCCTTGATCGGGGCCGACTCGAACCACATGTCGAGCAGGTCGCCGGCGCTCTTGGTAAAGAGGTCGAGTACGTTGCGCCGCGCGGCCATATCGAGTTTTTTGAAGCGGCGCGCAACCTTGATCGCCGCAAAAAAATCACCGGCGCCGCCACCGACGTTGGGCGGTGTTTCCAGGGAGAGGTCGCGCAGTATGTCCGCCACGCTTTCGAGCATCGCGTAGTACCCGGGCAGACGCGCCGCATCGGCCGCTGAAAAGCGCGCAACCTCGGCCTGCGTTGCCGCAAGCGATCCGCCGACTTTCAGGTAATCGGTATCCGACAGCGGCAGAAAATTGGATATCGGCCGTTCGACGATCCTTAACCCGTGCTCAGCCAGGCGCAGATCACGGATCACGCGCGGATTGAGCAGGCTGACGGTGTAACTTGCCGTGGAATTGCGGAACCCTGGATAAAACTCCTCGGTCACCGCAGCACCGCCGACGACCGGACGGCGTTCAAGTATGCGCACCTTGAGGCCCGCTGCTGCCAGATAGCAGGCACAGGTCAGCCCGTTGTGGCCGCCGCCAACAATCAGGACATCGCAGTCTACGGGGGGTGACATGGCAGCGCGGATTGGGGGGCAGAGTACGAAAAATGGCGCGCCCGAGACGATTCGAACGTCCGACCCCTGCCTTCGGAGGGCAGTACTCTATCCAGCTGAGCTACGGGCGCGTTGCGGGGCGATTCTAACATGGCCCCCGCGGCCGGTTTTACCGGGCGTGGCAATGCCGATATAATCCGCGCTTTCTTGCAGCTCCAGGAATTTGCAATGAGCGAACACAAAACCCCGGAACATACTTCTTTGATCAAAACGCCCCAACAGCTGATCATTGTTGTCTTACTCTCATTTATTGTGCCGGTGCTGGTCATCGTAATGCTGGCGCAACTCGCGGTGGATGGCCATAAGAACAAACCGGCGGATACCGCCGCCGCCGAGGAAGCCATCGCCAAGCGCATCAAACCAGCGGGCGAGGTCGTCGTCGCTGCCGCCGGAGCCTCACAGGAGGTTCGCAACGGCAAAGCCGTTTATGAATCGGTGTGCGCGGCCTGCCATGCGACCGGCGTACTGAATGCGCCCAAACTCGGCGACAAGGCTGTCTGGTCCAAGCTGATTGCAGAAGGTCAGGCCAAGATCACTGCCGACGGCATGAAAGGCGTGCGGCAGATGCCGCCGCGCGGCGGCAGCCCGGACCTGTCCGATGTCGAGTTTGCGCGCGCGGTCGCCTATATGGCCAACCAGGCCGGGGCCAACTGGAAAGAACCTGAAGCCAGATCCCCAGCCAAGTCTGAAATGACGGGCGGCAAGATTGTTGAAATTCAATGCAGCAAATGCCACGCAACTGGCGTGGGCGGTGCGCCAAAGATCGGTGACCGCGCCGCATGGTTGTCGCGCGGCAAGCAGGGAATCGATGCGCTAACGCTTGCGGCAATCAGGGGCCACGACAACATGCCAGCCCGCGGTGGCATGGCGCAACTGACTGATGCCGAATTTCGGAGCGCAGTCTTGTTTTTGTTTAACCAGGTTGAGCCGGCGGCAGAAGGCGCCACCAAGGCAACAATGCCTGCCGCACCTTTGGCGGCAACCAGCGGTGATGCTGCAAAAGGTAAGAGCGTGTATGACGCCAGCTGTGCAGCCTGCCATGCAGCCGGTGTTGCTGGCGCGCCGAAGACCGGTGACAAAACCGCCTGGGCTTCTCGCCTGAAAACCGGCAAAGACGCCATGTATGCGTCCGCCATCAAAGGTAAAGGTGCCATGCCGCCCAAAGGCGGCAATGCGGGGCTGTCCGACGCCGACGTTAAAGCTGCCGTCGATTATCTGACGGGACTCGTCAAGTAATACACGCCCCGCCGTGCATAATCCGAAGGCGCAGCGCTGCTGCGCCTTTTTTGTTTGATCAGAATCACGGACCCGCGCTATGGCCACCTATGCAATCGGCGACGTTCAGGGCTGCTACGACGAAATGCGGCGCCTGCTCGATACCGTCGTTTTTGATCCGGCGCAGGATGAGTTGTGGCTGGTCGGCGACCTGGTCAACCGCGGGCCCCGGTCGCTGGAGGTGCTGCGCTATGTGCGCACGCTGGGTGAACGTGCCGTGACCGTCCTCGGCAACCATGACCTGCATCTCCTGGTCGTGGCTGCAGGTGTACGCAAGGCGCATCGTGGCGACACGCTGGACGCACTGCTCAGTGCGCCGGACCGGGATGAACTGCTCGACTGGCTGCGCCGGCAGCGCCTGATGCATGCGGGATCGGGCTACGCGATGGTGCACGCGGGTTTGCTGCCGCAATGGAGCATCTCACAGGCGCAGGCACTGGCACATGAGGTCGAAGCGGCGCTGCAAGGTCCGGACCATGGCGAATTTCTGCGCCGGATGTACGGCAATGACCCCGTGCAGTGGCACGATGACCTGACCGGGTATGACCGGCTGCGGGTCATCGTCAACGCCATGACGCGGCTGCGCCTGTGTACCACTGCAGGCACCATGGAGTTCACACACAAGACCGGCCTGCAGAACCTGCCGGCGGGTTACCTGCCGTGGTTCGACATTGAGGATCGTGCCAGCCGTGACACGCCGGTGCTGTTCGGCCATTGGGCGGCGCTGGGTCTGACCTTGCGGTCCGACGTCCTCGGACTGGACTCGGGTTGTGTATGGGGACGGCGCCTCACGGCCGTGCGTCTGGAAGACCGCCGCGTGTTTCAGTGCGGGTGCGAATCAGTCACGACGTCAGGCGATCCGCAATAGCGGCTTGCGCCGTATCCGCCAGTTCGCGGCGATGTGTGGCGCCGGCCGGCAGCACCGGCAGGAACCAGACATGCGCATGGATCTCAGGTTGCGCGACAATCGCGCCGAACGAATCCCACAGTGATTTGTCGCCGTCATACGCCGCTTCCACACACAGAGAACCGTCACCTCGCTCGAACCGTAGCGCCACAGGCTGCACGCCGGCGGCCGCAAGCGACGCGGGCTGCAGCAGTGAACTGTGGAATCGCAGCACCCGGGATCCGTCGGTCGTCGTGCCCTCGGGAAATACCGCGGCCACATCTCCGGCAAGCATTGCTTCGGCCACCAGTTGATTGATGCGCGTCGTGTCACGGCGCTGCGCCCGCTCGATGAACAATGTGCCTGTGCGCGCACTCAACCACCCGATCACCGGCCACCGGCGAATTTCCGATTTCGCAACAAACCGTACCGACACAACCGCGTTGATAGCGAAAATATCCAGCCACGAAACATGGTTGGCCACCAGCATCACCGGTTGCGCGGGCCTGATCGGCGGCTCACCGTACACGTGCAGATGCACAACCAGTATCCGCAACAGGGCGTGCGACCAGCGCTCGACCGCATTGCGCCGGCCCTGCGCATCCAGAAAAGGGAAAACCGCCGCCACAATAAGCGCACCGCGCAACAGATGCAGCGCGATGCGCGTCAAGCGCACACCGCGCGTTGCCAGCGTAGATGTGCCCCGGCCGCTCATTGCGGCCATTATAGGGGTGCGCGGCGCGGTGGCCGACCGTCGATCCTGAATATCAACTCGCGACCAGATTTCCGCCGCGACAGCGGTGATTTACATGACGGGACCGCGCGGAGCCATGCGCCGCAGGCTCCGACTCGAGGCGTGATCAGTGCGTGACGCGCGACGTCGTGCCGTCGGACAATATGCGCACACGCTCTCCCGCCTTGAAGGTATCGTCGGCTTCCTGCACGATCGCGACCAGCGCGCCGCTGTCCAGCTTCACGGTGATTTCCACCCCGGTACGCCGGGTCGCTCCCTGCTCGGCCGCCTGGCCGGCGACGCCGCCGGCAACAGCACCTACTACTGCCGCAATGTCGGAACCGCGGCCGCCGCCAACCGTGCTGCCGGCAATTCCGCCGACCACGGCACCTGATGCCGCTCCGATACCGGTGCGCGTGCCCTCAATCTGCACCGGCCGGACGCTTTCAACGATTCCCATGCGCACGTTCTGCTCGCGTCGCGCCTCGTCGCGCGTATAAGAACCGCCGCCGAGACTCTGGGCGCACCCAGCCGCCATCACCACGAACATCAACACTACGCCTGACTTCAACTGGCTGTTCATGTTCTGCCTCCTGTCACCACAATTTCATGCCGAATGCCTGCTGAAACCGGTCAGCCACCTCGTCGCGGCTGAAACGGTGATTTTGTCCGCCACGTTGCGCGATCTTCAGCGACCCCATCAGCGATGCCAGCCGGCCCGTCAGTGACCAGTCGACCCCGGCCGCCAGCCCGTACAGCAGACCCGCCCGGAACGCGTCACCACACCCGGTCGGATCAAGCACTGCTTCAGGCTTAACGCTCGGGATTTCAATCTGTTTACCGCCGGCATGCACCACCGCTCCTTTTGCACCCAGTGTGACCACAACCGCCTTGACGAGTTTCGCCAGCGCATCGAGTTTCCTGCCGGTGCGCTCCTGCAGCATCTGCGCCTCATAGTCATTGACCGTGACATAGTCCGCAAGACGCACGAATTCCTCGAGTTCCGGGCCGGTGAACATCGGCAGGCCCTGTCCCGGATCGAAAATGAACGGAATTCCGGCTTCATGAAACTCGCGCGCATGCTGCAGCATGCCCTCGCGCCCGTCGGGCGCAACAATGCCCAACTTAACGCCCCGGGCATCGCCGACATGGTTCTCGTGGGAATGATTCATTGCCCCCGGGTGAAACGCAGTGATCTGATTGTCATCGAGATCCGTGGTGATGAAGGCCTGCGCCGTGAAACTGCCTGTCACGCTGCGGATGTGATCCTGTGCCAGTTCCAGACGCTGCAATCGATCATCGTAAGGCGCGAAATCGTCGCCGACGGTTGCCATGATGCGGGCGTCGCCGCCGAGCATCTGCAGCGTGTAGGCAATGTTGCCGGCACAGCCGCCAAACTCGCGCCGCATGTCAGGCACCAGGAACGCGACATTCAGGATATGCAACTGGTCGGGCAGGATATGGTTCTTGAAACGATCGCGAAACACCATAATGGTGTCGTAAGCCATCGAACCGCAAATCAATGTGGACATAGTGCCGCCTTGGAATTAGACGGTCGATTATACCAACGCCGATCTTGTCGCCGGGGCACGACGCCTTGGTATTCTCCGCGCGCTTGTCACATAATTCCCATGCGGAGCATTTTTTCAAGCCGTATTACAAACCCGTCAATTCAATAAGGATGCAAAACCATGCTGAAAGAATTCAAGGAATTCGCGATGCGGGGCAACGTTGTCGACATGGCCGTCGGCATTATTATCGGTGCGGCGTTCGGCAAGATCGTCGAATCGCTGGTCAAGGATGTCATCATGCCGCCGATCGGATTGCTGCTCGGCAAAGTTGATTTCGCCAACCTGTTCCTGGTGATGCGGGAAGGCGCCACTGCCGGGCCCTACCTGTCCGTCGATGCCGCACAAAAAGCGGGCGCGGTCACCTTCAACTACGGCATGTTCCTCAACACCTGCATCAGTTTCATCATCGTCGCCTTTGCGGTGTTCATGCTGATCCGTGCGATTAACCAGCTCAAGCGCAAGGAAGAGGCTGCACCTGCCGCGCCGGCTGCGCCGCCCGAGGATGTCGTGCTGCTGCGCGAGATTCGTGACGCCTTGAAAAAATAATCTGCGGTCCGGTAATTCCCGGTGCCGGCCCGGCAGGCGCGACCACTTCAGCGCGCTTTGTTTTCCGGCGGCGCCGGGCACGCCCGAAATTATCACAAGCCATTGATTTTATTTATATTTTATGGGGTGCGTGCGAAGAGCACCAACCCCCAGACGACCGGCACGTTGATCAATGCCAGCATCACTGCGGCACTGCCCATGTCTTTGGCGCGTTTGGCCAATACATGGTTTTCCAGGGAGGTGCGATCAACCGCCGCTTCGATGGCGGAATTCAGCAACTCGACGATCAGCACCAACAACACCGACGCGATCATCAGCGCTTTGCCGGTACCGTCAGCCGGCGTAAACAATGCGGCCGGGATCAGCAATACGGCCAGCAGAACCTCCTGGCGAAACGCGGCTTCGTGGCGCACGGCGGCGCTCAGGCCGTCGAGGGAATAGCGCGATGCGTTCCATATGCGCTGCAGGCCGGTCTTCCCCTTGTGCGGGCTTTGCTCCGTAGGCTTCGTGCTCATGCGCAGGCTTTCACCTGATTTGATCTGCAGCGCCAGCGGGTTGCCACGCCAGATCAAGCTGACGTGCAGCCCTGACCTCGTCGAGCCGGCGCAACGGCAGCTCGTGCGGCGCTGACTTGACCAGTTCCGGTGTGGCCCGCGCTTCGTCGAGTATCGTTTTCATCGCGGCAACAAAAGCGTCGAGCGTCTGCTTCGACTCTGTTTCCGTGGGTTCGATCAGCAGGCATTCCGGTACCAGCAGCGGAAAGTAGGTCGTCGGCGCGTGGAATCCCTTGTCGAGCAGGCGCTTGGCAAAATCCATTGCTGTTACTCCCGTCCGCTCTTTCAGACGCTGCAACGTAACGATGAATTCATGGCTCGCGCGACGCTGCGGATAAGCCAGCTCAAATCCGGCCTTGCGCAGTTCCGCCATCAGGTAGTTCGCATTCAAAGCAGCAAAATCCGCGACCCGGCGCATGCCGGTATCGCCCAGCATGCGCGCATAGGCGTACGCCCGCAGCAACACGCCGGCATTGCCCAGATGGGCGGCCAGCCGGCCGATCGACAGCGGGCAATCCTGCTCGGCCAGCAGCCGGTACTCCGCGTTGTCTTGTGCGACTACCGGCAGCGGCAGGTACTGGCGCAAACGTTCTGATACGCCTACCGGCCCTGCGCCCGGTCCGCCGCCGCCGTGCGGCGTCGAAAATGTCTTGTGCAGATTGATGTGGATGGCATCAAATCCCATGTCACCGGGTTTGGCCTTGCCCAGGATCGCGTTGAGATTGGCGCCGTCGTAATAAAGCAACCCACCCGCGCCGTGCACGATGCGCTCGATGTCTACGATATGCCGCTCGAATACGCCCAGCGTGGACGGGTTGGTCAGCATCAGTCCGGCAGTCTGCGGTCCGACGGCGGCGGCCAGCGCGGCCACATCCACGTTGCCGTCGTCATCGGTCGCCACTTCGCGCACGCGGTAACCGCACATGATTGCAGACGCCGGATTGGTGCCGTGCGCCGCGTCGGGCACGAGGATCTCGGTGCGCGCCGCATCGCGCCGCGCATCGTGATAAGCCCGGATCATCGCGATCCCGGCAAACTCGCCCTGCGCGCCGGCCATCGGCGCCAGACTCACCGCCGCCATGCCGGTAATGTCCTTGAGCATTTCCTGCAGTTCGAACAGGCAGGCCAGAAAACCCTGGCCGGTGTTGTCGGGGGCGGCAGGATGACGCGACAGAAACTGCGGCAGCATCGCCGCAGCGTTCGCGCCGCGCGGATTGTATTTCATGGTGCACGAACCCAGCGGATAGAAATGCGTATCGATCGAGAAATTCCGCTGCGACAACCGTGTGTAATGGCGCACCGCGTCGAGTTCCGAAACCTGCGGCAGCAACGGCGGCGTAAGCCGCAGGTCCCGCGCAGGTATCGCGGCCACGCCATGCCCGCCGGCCGGTGCCTGGGCTGCACTGCGCCGTCCGGCACGTGATTGCTCGAAAATCAGCATCGTTGCCGGATGATTACTTCATCGCCGCCAGCACGGCATCATAGTTCGGCTCCTGCTTGATCTCGGGCACCAGCTCCGCATGCACCACCTTGTTGTTTTCGTCGAGCACGACAACGCCGCGGGCGGTCAGTCCGCGCAACGGTCCATCGGTGACATCAACGCCGTACTTGGCGTGAAAATCGCGATTGCGGAATGTCGACAGGGTGACGACGTCATTCAGGCCTTCAGCGCCGCAGAAACGACCCATCGCAAACGGCAGATCGGCGGCAATGACCAGCACCACGGTATTTCCCAGCTTGCTGGCTTCGGCATTGAATTTTCGCGTCGACGCCTGGCACACGGGCGTATCCAGACTGGGCACGATGTTCAGCACCTTGCGCTTGCCCGCGTAATCCTTGAGGCCGACTTCTTTCAGGTCCTTGCCCGTCAGCGTGAAATCGGGAGCGCTGTCGCCCTTCTTCGGAAAATTGCCGGCGACGGTAATCGGATTGCCGGCGAGAGTGACTGATGCCATGGTGATCTCCTTGTGGTTATCGGGTTTTAAATCAGGTGGGTTTGATCGCGGAAGTCACCGGTCGAACGCCCCGGTCGACAATGCGTGTCAGGGTTTCCGCATAACGCTCGATGTCCGCGGCGGTTTTGGTTTCCGTCGCACACACCAGCAGCGACTGGCGCGGTGCCTTGTAATCGTCAACCAGGCTGTAGCCGCCGAGTATGCCTTCAGCTTGCAGCGCCTGCAGCATCGGCGCAACGGGTGTCTGCACTTGTATCACGAACTCGTGAAAAATCGAACCGCTGAAGGGCAATGAAACACCCGCGATTCCGGCAAAGGCTTCGCGCAAGCGCAGCGCGTTGGCGTGGCTGCTCCGCGCCACCTGCGCCAGACCTTCGGGGCCGAGCAATGCCATGTGGATCGCCGCTGCGGTCGCTGCCAGGCCCTGATTGGTGCAAATATTGGAAGTAGCCTTCGAACGGCGGATATGCTGCTCGCGCGCCTGCAGCGTCAGCGTGTAACCGGGCTGGCCGGCGGCATCGAGCGTACGGCCGACAATGCGACCCGGCATCTGCCGCACATGCCCTGCGCGGCAGGTCATGAAGCCCAGATAAGGGCCGCCGCCGGCAAGCGGAATGCCCAGCGGCTGGCCTTCACCGGCGGCAATATCGGCGCCGTCCCTACCCCATTGCCCCGGCGGGCGCAGTACGGCCAGCGCCGTCGGATTCGGCGCGGCGATGACCAGCATGCCGCGTTCATGCGCCCAGTCGGTCAACTCATCGACCGGCTCCAGCACTCCAAAAAAGTTCGGCTGCGGTATCACCAGTGCGGCAAAGCCGTCCGTGTCTGCAGGCAGTCCCGCGAGCGCGGTTTGCCCGGTTTGCTGGTCGAAATCCACTGCGACCAGTTCGATGCCCTGATTGTGGACCATCGTTTTCACGACGCTGCGCCACCGCGGATGCAGCGACTGCGGCAACAGTACGCGACGCGCACCTTTGTGCAGCCGGACCGCCATCAGTACTGCCTCGGCCAGCGCCGACGCACCGTCATACAGACTTGCATTCGATATTGCGAGCCCGGTCAGCGACGCCATCATCGTCTGATATTCGTACAGCGTCTGCAACGTGCCCTGACTGGCTTCGGCCTGGTACGGTGTGTACGCCGAATAGAATTCGCCGCGGGTTGCAATCTGCCACACCGCAGCGGGGATATGATGTTCGTAAGCGCCCGCGCCGATGAAATTCAGAAAACTGCCATCGCGCTCGGCACGTTCGCGCATTAACCGCAGCACCGCCATTTCCGATTCCGGCGGCGGCACCTGCGTCAGCGCGTCATTGCGCAACTGCCGCGGAATTTCGTCAAACAGGCTGGCGATGTCCGCAACACCGATTGCCGCAAGCATTTCGCGGATGTCGGCGTCGGTGTGAGGAATGAATGCCATGTTTCCAGCCGTGCTGTGCTGTATGCGGGCAGCCGTTGCCGCTAGGCTTTCTCCGCGTCGGCGATTTTCTGGTACGCGGCGGCATCCAGCAGAGCATCGATCTCCGCCGGGTGCTCCGGCTTCATTCGAAACATCCACGCGGCATAAGCATCAGCATTGATTTTTTCCGGTGCGTCCGTCAATTCGGCGTTGGCCGCGACGATTTCGCCTGATAGCGGCGCATAAATGTCCGCCGCCTTGACCGACTCG
>JAOUIN010000013.1 GCA_029883965.1 Betaproteobacteria bacterium | reverse complement strand
TTGAACGGCTGACCGGCCTGTGCATGTGCGCGCGCTTCGATGTCCATCATCTTGGCACCGAACTCCGCGGACAAATCGGCGAGCAGCTTTTCGTCGAGCAGCACGCCGTTGCGCTCCATCGCGTAGAGCACCGGCATCGCCGGCATCTCGATGTCGGCGTAGATGTGATTAAGCTTGTCGTCGGCGGCGATGCGCGGATGCAGCGCCTGGTGCAATTGCAACGTGATATCGGCATCTTCAGCGGCATATTCGGCAGCGCGTTCGACGGCGACCTGCTCGAAACCGATGCGCTTCGCACCCTTCCCCGTGATTTCATCATAACTTATTGTTTTTATTGATAAAATCCTGTTAGCCATGGAATCCATGTCATGGCGTTGATGACTTTCAAGGACGTAGGACTCCAGCAGCGTGTCGTGCGCAACACCAGCGACTTCGATGCCGTAATTGGCAAACACATGCATGTCGTATTTGAAATGCTGGCCGAGCTTGGTGTGTTTTTCACTTTGCAGCCAGGGTTTCAACTTGTTAAGGACCTGTTCGCGCGATAGCTGTTCGGGCGCACCGGCATAGACATGCCCGACCGGAATATAGGCGGCGCGGCCCGGTTCCACCGACAGCGAAATGCCGACCAGTTCCGCGACCATCGCATCCAGGCTAGTGGTTTCCGTATCAACTGCCGTGAGCGCTGCAGCATCGATGCGTGCAAGCCATTCGTCCAGTGCCTGTCCGGTCAGTACGGTTTCATACTGTCGCGGGTACTGCGGTGCGGCGGCGGTCGCGACCGGTGCCGGGCTCGCGGCCGCCGGCGCGGCAGTATCGCCGCCATCGAGTTCGCGCCGCCACGTCCTGAATTCAAACCGGTCGAACAGTGCCGCCAGCTTTTCCTTGTCCTGCGGCTGCGGCGCGAGGTCTTCCATGCGCAGCGGCAATTCCACATCGCATTTGATCGTCAGCAACGCCCGCGCCTGCGGCAGCCAATCGAGCGCTTCGCGCAGGTTATTGCCGACTGCACCGCCGATGTCCGCCGCGTTTTTTACGATGGCATCCAAAGTGCCGTACTGCGTCAGCCATTTGACGGCGGTTTTCGGACCGACCTTGGCGACGCCCGGCACGTTGTCCACGCTGTCCCCGATCAGCGTCAGATAATCAACCATGCGTTCGGGCGCAACACCGAATTTTTTCTCGACACCGGCAACATCCAGCGTTTCATTGGACATCGTGTTGACCAGCGTCACCTGCGGCGTCACCAGTTGCGTGATGTCCTTGTCGCCGGTGGAAATCACCACTCGCATGCCGGCTTTTTCCGCCGCATGCGCCAGCGTACCGATCACATCATCGGCCTCGACGCCCGGCACCTCGAGCAACGGCCAGCCCATTGCAACAATCGCTTCTTTCAACGGCCCGATCTGCGCCGCGAGGTCGTCCGGCATCGGCGGCCGGTTGGCCTTGTATTCCGCGTACAGATCATCGCGGAAGGTCTTGCCCCTGGCATCGAACACGCAGGCGCTGTATTCGGCTGGCACCTCCTTGTGCAGCTTGCGCAGCATGTTGAGCACGCCGTAAATCGCATTGCTCGGCTCACCGCGACTGGTCTTCAGATCGCGGATCGCATGGAACGCGCGATAAAGATAGGACGAACCGTCGACCAAAAGCAGGGTTTTCATCGGGAACCTGTGCAACGTGGATGTGCCGGGCAGGTCTCGCATCACCGCCCGCTGTTTTTTGATTTTATTACAGGCGGATTATCGCAGAGTTCTCCCGTCGGCCGCGGTGCAGTCCCGGATGGAACAGCCTTTCAAAACGCCGGGGAAAACCGGATAATGGAGCTCATTGGAGAGCCCCTCATGCGACCCGTACTGCAACTGATGATTGCCGCCACCGCGCTGACCGTTGCGCTGTCTGCCTCCGCGCAAGACCCGACGAAGGCGCAGCCGATACCGGAACCGCCGCCTCCGCCTCCGGGCTTCGAACTCGACCCGTCGAAGGAGCCGCAGGTAACCATTCGCAAGCGCGGCGAGGATACCGTCGAGGAATATCGCATTGCCGGCAAGCTCTACATGATGAAAGTCACACCGCCCGGCGGACAGCCCTACTTCCTGATCGATGAGCGTGGCGACGGCAAGTTTTCGCGTCAGGAAGCCCACGACAGCGGCATCCGCCCGCCGATGTGGGTCATACATTCGTTCTGAACCGCGCGTTCAGACGGTAATCGCACTCCAGCCAAGCGCGCTGTCACGCGCCTCTCGCCCCTGCCATGTCCGTATTTACGACCGTTACCGCCGATGAGCTGCGCCGCTGGCTGAAGAACTACGCCGTCGGCGATCTGGTCGATCTCCGGGGAATCCAGGCCGGTATCGAGAACACCAATTATTTTGTAACGACCGGCAACGGCCGCTACGTGCTGACGCTGTTCGAAAAGCTCACGGCGGTGGAGCTGCCGTTCTACCTGAATCTGATGGCACACCTCGCCGAACGCGGCGTACCCAGCGCCCATCCGGTCGCCAATCGCAGCGGCAGTTATCTCGGCGAACTGAACGGCAAGCCTGCAGCGCTCGTTGCGCGCCTCGAAGGCAGCGACGTATCTGCGCCAACCGAGGCACAATGCGCGGCGGTCGGTCGCGTGCTCGCCCGGCTGCACCTGGCGGGACAATCGTATGCGACCACGATGGACAATCCGCGCGGGCCGAAATGGTGGAAGGCCGCGCTCACCGACATCCTGCCGTTTGTCTCCACGGAAGAGGCCGTGCTGCTGAAGGAAGAAGTACGCTTCCAGTCGCTGTACCGTTTCTCGGACCTGCCGCGCGGCGCCATCCATGCCGATTTGTTCCGCGACAATGTCCTGTTCACCGGCGACCAAGTCGCGGGCGTCATCGATTTCTATTTTGCCTGCACCGATGCGCTCCTCTACGACATCGCCATTGCCGTCAACGACTGGTGTATTACGGCCGATGGCGGACTGGATGTGGCGCGCACACGCGCGTTTGTGGATGCTTACGGTGAGGTGCGGCCGTTTACCCCGATTGAACGCGGCGCCTGGCCGGTGATGCTGCGCGCAGGCGCGCTGCGTTTCTGGGTGTCGAGACTGTACGACTACCATCTGCCGCGCCCCGGTGAACTGACTCACGCCAAGGATCCGGAGCATTTTCGGCGCATTCTGGAGTCGCGCATTCGCCACGAGCAGGCACTGCCGGGCCTGGTGTCCTGACAAACGCGATCACGGCATGCCTATAATTGCGGCATCGAAGGACAGGAGAAAAAGCCCATGGACTCACGCACTGTAGCCGCAAACCGGGGTTGGCAATGGATCGTCGAGGGTTTCCGCATGTTTCGGGGGCAGCCGCTGACGTGGATCACGATGATCATCGTCATGCTGCTGATCTGGGTGGTCTCGGCAATGATCCCGCTGGTCGGTGCGCTGGCGATCAACCTGGTTTCCCCGGTGTTCTTTGCCGGGCTGATGATCGGCTGCCGCAGCGCCGACCTCGGCGAAGAGCCCGCAGTTAGCCAGCTGTTCGGGGCGTTCAAGACCCACGCCGCACCGCTGGTCACCGTGGGCGGCATCTACCTTGCCGGCAATATTGTTGCAGTGGGCGTCATTTTTGCGGTTGCCGGCGGCTCCGCACTGCCCGCGCTGATGGACAAGGGCGCGGACGCTGAAACCATACGGGTTGCCGCCCGCAGCCTCATGACTGGCGTCGCCGTCGGCATGGCAGTGTTCCTGCCGGTACTGATGGCCGTGTGGTTTGCACCGCTGCTGATCGTGTTTCACAACATGCCGCCGCTGGAGGCCATGAAACGTTCCCTCGCCGCGTGCTGGCAGAACACCCTGCCGTTCCTGGTCTATGGTGTGATCGGGGTGGCGATGTCGATCGCCGCGTTCCTGCCGCTGATGCTCGGTTTTATCGTGCTGCTGCCGGTATTGGTGTGTTCGATCTACGCGAGCTACAAGGACATTTTCCCGGCCGAGGGCGCAACGCCGCCTGCACCGAATCCCCTGATATCCTGAGCGGCGTCAGGCGGCAGTGAGCTTCGCATACTCGAGCATCAGCCACTTCGGCCCCGAGTTCCTGAAATTCACCTGAACGCGGGCGTCGGCACCACCACCCTCCGAGCCGACGATGACGCCGGCGCCGAACTTGGCATGCACTACTGCCTGGCCGATGCGCCACGGCGAATCGCGGGATTGCAATGCCGGCGCCGCTGCCGCATGAGCGGCGCGCATCGCACCATAAGCCGGCTGGCGCTGCTGCGCGTACGCGGGGGCCTGCGACTGGCGAACGTGGTTGACCCGGCTTAAAAGCGCCTCCGGCAGTTCGCGAAAAAACCGTGACGGCACGTTGTAGCGCGTCTGCCCGTGCAGCATCCGGCTTTGTGCCAGCAGCAGATACAGACGACGACGCGCACGCGTCAGCGCCACGTACATCAGCCGCCGCTCTTCCTCCACGCCCTCCGCCTCGGTCATGCTGTTTTCATGCGGAAACAAACCTTCCTCAAGACCGGTAATGAACACTGCATGAAACTCCAGGCCTTTTGCTGAATGCACCGTCATCAGCTGCAGGGCATCGGCGCCCGCTTCGGCCTGATGCTCGCCGGCCTCCAGTGCGGCGTGGGCGAGAAATGCCGTGAGTTCATCCATTTCCTCCGGTGGCGCGCCCTCTGCCGGCAGTTGCGTCGCACGTTCATCCACGTACACCGCCGCCGCGTTGACCAGTTCGTCCAGGTTCTCCAGCCGGTCGGCCCCTTCCTTTTCATTGCGGTAATGCGCCTTCAGTCCGCTGTGCTCGATCACATGGGCGATCACTTCCGGTAACGGCAGGCCGGCGGTGGCACTGCGCATCGCTTCGATCATCTGCACGAACGCGGCGATGCTCGCCGCGGCCCTGCCCGACAGCGTATTGGCACAGGCCGATGCCCACAGGCTCATGCCGGCCTCGCGTGCCATTCCCTGCAGCTGCTCCAGGCTGCGGTTGCCGATGCCGCGTGTCGGGAAATTGATGATGCGGAGCAAAGCGCCGTCGTCCTCCTGGTTGGCCACCAGCCGCAGGTATGCCAGCGCATGCTTGATCTCCTGGCGCTCGAAAAACCGCAGCCCGCCGTAAACGCGGTAAGGCATTCCCGCAGTGAACAGCGCGTGTTCGAGCACCCGTGACTGCGCGTTCGACCGGTACAGCACCGCCATGTCGGACAGCCGCACCCCGTCGGCCTTCAGGGTGCGCACTTCGTCCACCACATAGGCGGCCTCGTCGAAATCCGATGCGCCCTCGAATACCCGCAGCGGCTCGCCCTTGTTGTCATCAGTCCACAGGCTCTTGCCCAGACGCTTGCGGTTGTGCGAGATCAGCGCGTTGGCAGCGTCGAGTATGTTGCCGTGGGAGCGGTAGTTCTGCTCGAGCTTGATGACTCTTTCGACGTGAAAGTCACGCTGCAGATCCTGCATGTTCGCCGTCGATGCCCCGCGCCAGCCGTAGATCGACTGGTCATCGTCCCCGACCGCAAAAATCGCGTTCTGTTGTCCGGCCAGCAACTGCAGCCAGCGGTACTGCAGGCGGTTGGTGTCCTGGAATTCATCGACCAGAATATGACGGAAACGGCTGACATAGTGCTCGCGCAGGCTCTCATTGCGCGCCAGCAGCTCATAGGCGCGCAACAGCAGTTCGGCGAAATCAACGACGCCCTCGCGCTGGCACTGGCGGTCGTATGCGGCGTAGAAATCAACCATGCCCCGCGAAAAATCATCGTGGGGCTCGACCTTGTCGGCGCGCTTGCCTTCGTCCTTGCTGGCAGCAATGAACCATTGCGCCTGGCGCGGCGGGTAGCGCTCCTCGTCCACGTTCATGGCCTTCATCAGCCGCTTGATCAACGCGAGCTGATCCTGGGTATCGAGTATCTGAAACAGCTGCGGCAGGCCGGCCTCGCGGTAATGGGCGCGCAGCATGCGGTTGCACAGCCCGTGGAAAGTGCCCACCCACATGCCGCGGGTATTGATCGGCAGCATGGCCGACAGCCGCGTCATCATCTCCTTGGCGGCCTTGTTGGTGAATGTCACCGCAAGCAGATTCATCGGACTTACCTGTCCGCTCTGAATCAGCCACGCCATGCGCGTGGTCAGGACGCGCGTCTTGCCGCTGCCCGCACCGGCGAGTATCAGCGCGGATTGATGAGGCAGCGTAACCGCTTCGAGCTGCTGCTCGTTGAGGCCGGTAAGGAAAGCGGGGGTCATCACATCATGCAGATTGATCAGTCTGGATTATACGTGACCGCCTCCAGCAGACGTGCGCGTTCAATGCGGCAGCGTATAACCTGCGCGGCGCAATGCGTCCGCAAGAGTCTTTGCATCCTCAGCACTGGCGAGCCCCGCAATATGCACTTCGTATCGCAATCCGGATGCCGCACGATACGCACGCAGTCGCGCCGGATAACCGTCAGTGCGCAGGCGCTGCCCCAGGTCCAGCGCGGCGGCCTCTTCCACCCCGGCAGCGAGCACCACGCGATGCGCGCCATCGCGACGGGTCGCGCCGCCGGCCGGCGCGATTTCGGTTTCGGTCGCCCACTGCTGCAGCTGTGCCGGCGCCACCGGCGCCACCGGCTGCCGTGTGCCGTCGCGCGCGGCGATGAAAAACGACAACGGGTCCTGCATCGTGAACGCCTGTTCCCTGTGCGCCACAAAAATACGCCCCTCGATCAGACACACCACGTCGCGATCAGCAGACGATTTCCCCCACACATCAGTGCCGCGGATGCCGGCGGTCACCGTAACGATGCGTATGCTGAAATCACGGCGCGCACGCTGCGCACCGAAGAATCGCGTGGTAAAACGAAACGCCCCCTGAGCCACATCGAGCGCCCCGCTGACCAGCCGATCCGCCGCGCTCGCGTTGTCGGTCAGGCGGTCGACGCCCAGGTGCGCGTTCTCGCCGAGTTTGACCGCACTGCCTTCGGCCATGCGCAGCAATACCCGCGCGCCCGACCCGGTCAGCACGCGATCGCCATCGCGCAACACCTGGCCGGGCGCAAGCGGCTCACGCGCACCGCCCGCATGCTCCACCCAGGCGGGACTGATCACCGCCTCGACGGTCACTGTGCCGGCGCCGGCGGTGGCAGCTGCGAACAGCAGCATCAGCAATAACGCGACGCACCTCATCCTTGCCTTCATGTTCATCCTCCGCTTGCACTCTTTGCACAGCCGGCGCCGATCCGGAACCGTTTATAATCGCGCCTTTACCCGACACCGTCACAACCGCGCTTTCCCCCGCCGAATCAATATCATGCAGCAAAAATATAATCCGCAGGTCATCGAACGCGACGCGCAAAAATTCTGGGATGACACGCAGTCATTCCGCGCCGTAGAAAGCGGGAACAAGCCCAAATATTACTGCCTGTCGATGTTTCCGTACCCGTCGGGCAAGCTGCACATGGGCCATGTGCGCAATTACACCATCGGCGATGTGCTCACCCGCTACCACCGCATGAAAGGCTATAACGTGCTGCAGCCCATGGGCTGGGACGCATTTGGATTGCCGGCGGAGAACGCAGCCATGGCCAACGGCGTGCCGCCGGCCAAATGGACCTACGACAACATCGACTACATGCGCCAGCAGCTGAAGTCGCTGGGCTTTGCCATCGACTGGGGCCGCGAACTGGCGACGTGCAAGCCTGATTACTACCGCTGGAACCAGTGGCTGTTCCTGCGCATGCTGGAACAGGGCATCGCCTACAAGAAAACACAGGTCGTGAACTGGGATCCGGTAGACCAGACCGTGCTCGCCAATGAGCAGGTCATCGACGGCAAGGGCTGGCGTACCGGTGCGACCGTCGAAAAACGTGAAATTCCCGGTTACTACCTGGCGATCACGAAATACGCCGATGAACTGCTCACCGCGCTGGACACGCTGCCCGGCTGGCCCGAACGCGTCAAGGCGATGCAGGCCAACTGGATCGGCAAGAGTTATGGTGTGCGTTTCGCATTTCCATACATGCTGGACGGCAAGCCCGACCGGCTGTGGGTGTTCACCACGCGCGCCGACACCATCATGGGCGTCACCTTCGTTGCCGTCGCCGCAGAGCATCCGCTGGCAGCACACGCAGCGCAGGGCAATCCAAAACTCGCGGCCTTCATCGAAGAATGCAGGCGCGGATCGGTCATGGAAGCGGATATTGCGACCATGGAAAAGAAAGGCATGCCCACCGGCATTCACGTCGAACATCCGCTCAGCGGCGAGAACATCGAAGTCTGGGTCGGCAACTACGTACTGATGGGCTACGGTGAAGGCGCGGTAATGGCCGTGCCGGCGCATGACGAACGCGACTTTTATTTCGCGAGACAGTACCAGTTGCCGATCAAACAGGTCATAGACGTTGACAGCCAGACCTTTTCGAACAGTGCCTGGCAGGACTGGTACGCGGACAAGGAGCACGGCGTCTGCACACACTCGGGCAAATACGACGGCTTGAGCTACACGGCCGCTGTAGATGCCATTGCCGCGGACCTGGCAGACAAGGGACTGGGCGAAAAGCAGGTGCTCTACCGGCTGCGCGACTGGGGGGTCTCACGCCAGCGCTACTGGGGCTGTCCGATTCCGATCATTCATTGCACCGGTTGCGGCGACGTGCCGGTACCCGACGACCAGTTGCCGGTGGTGCTGCCCGAGGACTGCGTGCCTGACGGCAGCGGCAATCCGCTCGCGAAGCGTCCCGATTTCGTCAACTGTGCCTGCCCGAAATGCGGCCGGCCGGCAAAGCGCGAAACCGACACCATGGACACCTTCGTCGATTCGTCGTGGTATTACCTGCGCTACCCCTGCGTCGGCAATGACGGTGCGATGGTTGATGAGCGCGTCAACTACTGGCTGCCCGCCGACCAGTACATCGGCGGCATTGAACATGCGATCCTGCATCTGCTTTATTCGCGGTTCTGGAGCAAGGTCATGCGCGACCTGGATCTCGTCAAAATTGACGAGCCATTCAGCAACCTTCTCACGCAGGGGATGGTGCTCAACGAGATCTACTTCCGCAAGCCGGACAGCGGCCGCATGACCTATTACAACCCGGCGGATGTCGATGTAACTGTCGACGACAAGGGCAATCGCATGGGCGCCTTATTGCGCGCCGACGGATTGCCGGTGGAATCGGGCGGTATCGGCACCATGTCCAAGTCGAAGAATAACGGCGTCGACCCGCAGGCACTGATCGAGGATTACGGTGCCGACATCGCGCGCTTTTACATGATGTTCACTGCACCACCGGAGCAGACGCTGGAATGGTCTGACGCCAGCGTCGAAGGCGCGGCGCGCTTCCTGCGGCGGGTATGGTCGCTGGGCTATGAAATCGGGCAACGCAGCACCGCTGCTGCTGCAGGCCCCGCGCTGACCGCACCTGCTGCGGCTGCACGCCGTGAAATTCATGCCGTGCTGAAACAGGCCAACTACGACCTTGGCCGCCATCAGTTCAACACGGTTGCATCGGCGACCATGAAAATGCTCAATGCGCTGGAAGCGCTGCTGAAAGAGACGGGGGATGCGTCTGCGCCCGAGGTGTTGCGCGAAGGCCTGTCCATCCTGCTGCGCGTGCTGTCGCCGATCACGCCGCATATCGCGCACCAGTTGTGGCGCGACCTGGGTTACGGTGACGACATCCTCGCGGCCCCCTGGCCGGAACCCGATGACGCGGCGCTGATCGAGGCCGAAATCGAACTGGTCGTACAGGTCAACGGCAAGAAACGCGGCGATCTTCGCGTGCCGCGCGACGCGCCAAAGCCGACAGTCGAGTCACTGGTACTGGCACATGCGGAAGTGCAGAAATTCGTTGCCGGACAGCCGGTCAAGAAGATCATCATCGTGCCGGGGCGACTGGTGAACGTGGTAGTCTGAAGCACCATGAAAACGCTCGCGATCCTGTTCTTTACGCTGCTGCTGTCGGGTTGCGGCTTTCAGTTGCGCGGCGCAGCCAAGCTGCCTTTCGACTCATTGTACGTGGAGGCGCCGCCCGCCTCACAATTCGCCGTGCAGTTCAAACGCGTGATTACCGCCGGCGGCGGCACCCGGCTGACCGACGAGCGGAAGGACGCCGAAGCAACGCTGATACTGGTCAACGAACTGCGCGAGAAGAACATCCTCTCGCTGTCCGGCACCGGCCGCGCGCGCGAGTTCCAGCTGCGCTACCGGATGTCATACCGGGTGCTCGACAAGAAGGCCGTGGAGACCGTGCCGACAACCGAGATCGTGCTGACCCGCGATTTCTCCTTCAACGATGATGCAACCCTGTCAAAAGAAGCCGAGGAGACGCTGCTGTTCCGCGACATGCAGAACGACGCGGTGCAACAGCTGGTGCGGCGGTTGCAGGTCGTAAAACTGAACCGGACATAATCGTCAGCGCGCGGGGACGCCATCATGTGTAAGTCATTGCAATCTGCGGTAGCATAAGCAGCATCAATGCGCCTGCCCTCCGAACAACTCGCCAGTCATCTGAAGCGGGAGATCCAGCCGCTCTATACAGTCTTCGGCAACGAGCCGCTGCTGGCACTGGAAGCCAGTGACCGCATCCGTGCGAAAGCACGCGCTGAAGGCTATACCGAACGCGAAGTGCTGACCGTGGATTCGGGCTTCAAATGGAACCAGCTTGCACTCGCCGGCAATTCGCAGTCGCTGTTCGCATCGCGCAAGCTTCTGGAATTGCGCATACCCACCGGCAAGCCCGGCAAGGAAGGCGGCGAAGCGCTTCAGAGTTATTGCGCAGCACTGCCACCTGACACAGTGACGCTGGTTTATGTACCGGAACTCGACTGGCGTGCGCAGAAAGCAGCATGGTTCGGCACACTGGAACGCAGCGGCGTTGCCGTGGAAGCCAAGGCGGTGCTGCGCAAGGCACTACCGCAATGGATTGCCGGGCGACTCGAGGCGCAGCAGCAGCAGGCCGACGCTGCGACACTGGAATTCATTGCCGATCGCGTTGAGGGCAACCTGATGGCAGCACATCAGGAAGTGCAGAAGCTGGCGCTGCTGTTTCCCGCGGGCGCAATCAATTTCGACCAGGTGCGCGAATCCGTGCTCGATGTCGCCCGATATGACGTGTTTAATCTCGGCGAAATCATGCTCGAAGGCGACCCGCTGCGGCTCGCGCGCGTGCTCGATGGCCTGCAGGGTGAAGGCACTGCCGCACCGCTGGTGTTGTGGTCGCTGACGGAAGAGATCCGCGCAATCGGCAAGATCCTCACCGGCGTCAACTCCGGCAAGCCGGCCTCCCTGATGCTGCGCGAGGCCAGAATCTGGGGGCCGTCGCACCAGAGCGCGATGCAGAGCAACCTCCGCCGCTTCACACTGGCGCAGGTCACCGAAGCCCTGCGCCACGCCGCCGTCATAGACCGCATCGCCAAAGGCCTGCTCCGCGGCGATGTCTGGAACGAACTGCTGCAGCTCGCACTGCGATTTGCGCGCAACAATCCCGGAACGGTAAGGGCTCAGCCGAAACGGCGGACAGCCCCGGCAGCATTCGCCGAACACCCGGCACTGTTCTGAGTGACCGGAACCCGCATCTATCCCCGCTGTTTTTGAGTCCCAGTGCGAGCCGCCGGGCTGCCCCCGTGCGAGTTTTCCTGGTTTTAACGCCGCGACTGATCGCGCAGCAGGCATGCTGCCGCCTGCTAGAATCCCCCCATGGATGTACAAGCCTACATGCAGGGCATCGGCAAGGCCGCCCGCACCGCATCACGCGTGATGGCGGTCGCCAAAACGCATGCGAAAAACACCGCGCTGACCGCGATGGCGCTGGCGATCGAACGCGCGGCCAAGGTGCTGCTGCATGAAAATTCGCGCGATGTCGAAGCCGCAAAAGGCAGGAAACTCGACGCGGCCGCGATCGACCGGCTGTCGCTGACGACAAAAACCATCGAGTCCATGGCCGATGGTTTGCGCCAGATTGCCGCGCTGCCCGACCCGATTGGGGAAATCAGCGAATTAAAGTACCGCCCGTCCGGAATTCAGGTCGGCCGGATGCGAGTCCCTCTGGGTGTCATCGGCATTATTTATGAGTCCCGCCCCAACGTCACCGCGGACGCCGCCGGCTTGTGCCTGAAGGCCGGCAACGCCGCGATCCTGCGCGGCGGGTCCGAAGCGCTGCATACCAACCAGGCAATCGCCGCCTGCGTGCACGAAGGCCTGAAAGTCGCGGGCCTGCCCGAAACGGCGGTGCAGGTCATCGACACCGCCGATCGTGCCGCCGTGGGCGAACTGATCACGATGCAGGAGTATGTCGATGTGATCGTGCCGCGCGGCGGCAAGGGGCTGATCGAACGGCTGATGCAGGAATCACGCATCCCGATGATCAAACACCTGCACGGCGTATGCCATGTCTACATCGATGACAAGGCTGATCCGGACAAGGCGTTGCGCATTGCCGACAATGCCAAGACCCAGCGTCTGGGCACCTGCAACACCATGGAAACACTGCTGGTCGCGCGCAGCATTGCCGAAAAAATCCTGCCGCCGTTGTGCAGAATCTATGCAGACAAGAAAATCGAACTGCGCGGCGACGACGCCGCACGCAAAATCGTACCCGGCATGACGGCCGCGACCGAGGACGACTGGTACACCGAATATCTCGACGCGATTTTGTCGATCCGCGTCGTCGATGGACTGGATGCCGCGATTGACCACATCGCGCGTTATGGCTCACAGCACACCGATGCCATCGTCACCGAGGACATCACCCGCGCGCGGCGGTTCATCCGCGAAGTGGATTCGAGCTCGGTCATGGTCAACGCGTCAACGCGATTTGCCGACGGCTATGAATTCGGACTCGGCGCCGAAATCGGCATTTCGACCGACAAGCTGCATGCGCGCGGCCCGGTGGGGCTTGAAGGACTGACGTCGCTCAAGTACGTGGTGTTCGGCGACGGGCACGTGCGCAGTTGATTGCTGCGAACCGCAGCATCACCTGACAAAACATATTTAACTCATTGTTTTTAAACGTTAATTTAGGCATGTCATGAGCAAACTCATCGAAGTCAAAATTCCGGATATCGGGGATTTCAAGGACATCCCCGTCATCGAAGTGCTGGTGAAACCCGGCGATACGGTCGACAAGGAAGACTCGCTGGTCACCCTGGAATCCGACAAAGCCACCATGGACATCCCTGCGCCGGCGGCAGGCGTGGTCAAGACCATGAGCCTGAAGCCGGGTGACAAGGTGTCCAAGGGCACGCTGATCCTGACGCTGGAAGAATCTTCCGCTGGCGCCGCGGCACCGGCCGCAGCAAAGCCGGCCCCCGCAACTGCGGCGCCTGCTGCTGCTGCCGCTCCCGCGACCGCAAAGCCAGCCGCTGCGCCGACGGCAGCCGCACCCGGAACCGATATCTCGGGTATCAAAGCCGACATTCACGCCGAAGTTGTGGTGCTCGGCGCGGGACCCGGCGGCTATACCGCGGCATTTCGCGCGGCCGACCTCGGCAAGAAAGTCGTGTTGATTGAACGGTATCCGACACTCGGCGGCGTATGCCTGAACGTCGGCTGCATTCCGTCAAAAGCGCTGCTGCACATGGCGAAGGTCATCACCGAGGCCGACGAAGCGGCGCATGCCGGCATCACCTTCGGCAAACCGAAAATCGAAATCGACAAGCTGCGCACGTGGAAAGACAGCGTCATCGGCAAGCTGACCAAAGGCCTCGGCGGTCTGGCCAAGCAACGCAAAGTCCAGGTCATCACGGGTCGCGGCGAATTCGCGTCCGCCAATACGATACGCGTGGAAACACCGGATGGCGTCAAGACCGTGGCCTTTGAGAACTGCATCATCGCCGCCGGTTCCTCGGTCGCGAAAATCCCCGGATTTCCGTACGACGATCCGCGCATTATCGACTCCACCGGCGCACTCAAACTGGCCGAGGTGCCCAAGCGGTTGCTGGTCATTGGCGGCGGCATCATCGGCCTCGAAATGGCCACAGTGTATGACGCGCTCGGCAGCAGGATCACCGTGGTCGAACTGATGGACGCGCTGATCCCCGGCGCCGACAAGGACATCGTGCGCCCGCTCGCCAAACGCATCGAGAAACGCTACGAAAAAATCCTGCTGAAAACCAAGGTCGCGAAAATCGAAGCACAGAAATCCGGACTCAAGGTCACTTTTGAAGGCCCGGACGGCAGCACTACCGACACTTTCGATGCTGCACTGATGGCCGTCGGCCGCCGCCCCAATGGGCGCGAGATCAAGGCGGAAGCCGCGGGCGTCACTGTCAACGAGCGCGGCTACGTTCCTGTCGACAAACAGCAACGCACGAACGTCGCGCACATTTACGCCATCGGCGACATCTGTGGCGAACCCATGCTGGCCCACAAGGCGACGCACGAAGCCAAAATTGCCGCCGAAGTCATTGCCGGACACAAGGCGTTTTTTGATGCCAAGACCATCCCGTCGGTCGCCTACACCGATCCGGAAATCGCATGGATGGGCCTGACTGAAACCCAGGCCAAGGATCAGGGCATCGAATACGACAAGGCGGTGTTTCCGTGGGCCGCCAGCGGCCGCGCCCTCGCCACCGGGCGCGACGAAGGGGTTACCAAGGCGTTGTTCGACAAGAACACGCGGCGCCTGCTCGGCGCGGCGATGGTCGGCGTCAACGCCGGCGAACTGATCGCCGAAGCAGTGCTGGCGCTGGAAATGGGTGCCGACGCGACCGACATCGGCCTGACCATACATCCGCATCCGACGCTGTCGGAGACCTTGTTCTTCGCTGCGGAAATGGCCGAAGGCTCGATCACCGATCTCTACGTGCCGAAAAAGTAGATCGGGTTTCCGGTTCGTCCGTAGCGCACGGCGCAGCGCAGGATCGGTAACCCCGCACGTTCGTGCCGCCCCGCGTACCGCTTGCGGGCAGAAACACCGGCGCGCGGTGCGCGGATGCGAGCTGCGGCGGCTGCTGAACACCGGGCATGCGGGCTTTCGTCCGTCCGACACGACACGACAGTAAAAAATCCATAAAAAACAAAATGTTAAAAACGCTGCGTGGCACTGAAGTTTTCCGTGAGACGACGACGTGCGCAGCCGAAATGTCCGCATCACGAGCGGGGTCACTGCTATCAAACTGGCGCAATAATTTCCACGACGTTGGTCTGCAGGGTCGCCGGGAGCGGTCACGCCCTGTCGGCCGCACCAAATTGCCCTTTTTTTCCCTGCGCCAAAGGCGTAGACTTTGCGGCACTTTTCGCCCAGTCCGCCGGGGCCGAAATAGACAAACAAAAACAAGAACATGAGGCGGCCTTTGTTGGCGAAATACGTAACGGAGTTTTTGTTTGAAACCGACTGATATCGCGCACCCCGATTACTTCCATAAAGTTGTCGATTGTCAGTGGGCCTGCCCTGCCCACACCCCCGTCCCCGAATACATCCGCTTGATCGCTGCAGGCCGCCACAGCGATGCCTACATGGTCAACTGGAACTCGAATGTCTTTCCCGGCATTCTCGGCCGCACCTGTGACCGGCCATGCGAACCGGCCTGCCGCCGCGGTCGCGTTGAAGAAGGCAATGTCGAAATCCGCAAACCGGTTGCGCATGAACATGGTTCGCAGCCGGAGCCTGTGGCGATCTGCCGGCTGAAACGCGTTGCCGCCGACAACAAGGATGACATCACGCCGCGCCTGCCGAAGGCGCCGAAACAGAAAAACGGCAAACGCATCGCCTGCATCGGCGGCGGACCCGCCTCCCTGACGGTGGCACGCGACCTGGCGCCGCTGGGTTACGACATCACCATTTACGAAGCCGATCCCAAGGCCGGCGGCTTCATGCGCTCGCAGGTGCCGCGTTTCCGTCTGCCGGAATCGGTGATCGACGAAGAAGTCGGTTACATCACCGGTATCGGCAATATCGAAGTAAAAACCGGCACCCGCATCGACAGTCTGAAAAAAGTGCTGGCCGAAGGGTATGACGCGGTGGTGGTCGGCACCGGCGCACCGCGCGGCCGCGATCTCGATGTTCCGGGACGCAAGGAAGGCGCGAAGAACATCCATGTGGGCATCGACTGGCTGGCCAGCGTCTCGTTCGGCCACATCGACAAGATCGGTAAACGCGTGATCGTGTTGGGCGGCGGCAATACCGCCATGGACTGCTGCCGCTCGGCGAAGCGCCTCGGCGGCGAAGACGTCAAGGTGATCGTGCGCTCGGGCTACGACGAAATGAAGGCCAGCCCGTGGGAAAAGGAAGACGCCATCGAGGAAGGCATCCCCATCCTCAACTACATGGTGCCCAAGTCGTGCACGATTGAGGACGGCAAACTGACCGGCATGGTGTTCGAGAAGGTCAAGGCCATCTACGAGGGCGAAGGTGAAAAGCGGCGCCGCAAACTGGTGCCCACCGGCGAGCCGGATGAGCATGTGCCCTGCGACGACGTGCTGGTCGCCATCGGCCAGGAAAATGCGTTCCCGTGGATCGAGCGCGATGCCGGCATCGAGTTCGATAAATGGAACATGCCGGTGGTCGACAAGGTCACAATGCAGTCGACCAACCCGAAAGTGTTCTTCGGCGGCGACTCGGCATTCGGCCCCAAGAACATCATCTGGGCCGTGGCCCACGGCCATGAAGTGGCGGTCTCCATCGACAAGATGCTGAACAGCGAAGACCTCAAGGACCGCCCGCTGCCGGCGGTTACCGTGATTTCCCAGAAAATGGGCATCCACGAGTGGAGCTACGACAACGACATCTCCGCCGCACTGCGCAACAAGGTGCCGTGGCAGGACCAGAAGCTAACGCTGAAGAACATCAAGGTCGAGGTCGAACTGGGCTTCGATGCCCAGACCGGTTTTGCCGAGGCCCAGCGCTGCCTGAACTGCGATGTGCAAACGGTGTTTACACCACGGCTGTGCATCGAGTGTGACGCCTGCGTCGACATCTGCCCGATGGATTGCATCACTTTCACGCCCAATGCGGATGAGTCCGACCTGCGCCGGCAGCTCACGGCACCGTCGCTGCACCCCGAACAGGATTTGTATGTCTCGGACACGCTGCGCATGACCGGCCGCATCATGGCCAAGGACGAGGATGTCTGCCTGCATTGCGGGCTGTGCGCCGAGCGCTGCCCGACCGGGGCGTGGGACATGCAGAAGTATCTGCTGGAAATGACGCACGCCGGACCGGGGTGCCGCAAACCGCAACGTAAAGCCGCATGAAAATCTCATACCAGCCATGACTCCCATCACCGCCATCAACGATTTTGTCGTCAAATTTGCCAACGTCAACGGCTCGGGCTCGGCTTCGGCCAACGAACTGTTCGCGCGTGCGATCCTGCGCATGGGCGTGCCGGTCAGCCCGCGCAACATCTTCCCGTCGAACATTCAGGGCCTGCCGACCTGGTACGAAGTTCGGGTCAATGAAAAAGGCTACCAGGGCCGTCGCGGTGGCGTTGACCTGATGGTATCGATGAATCCGCAGACCTGGGACAGCGATCTCAAGGAAATCGAAACCGGCGGCTATCTGTTCTATGACAGTTCCAAGCCCATGCCGCCTAGCAAGTTCCGCAGTGATGTCACGGCCATCGGCATGCCGCTGACCGAAATCTGCAACGCCACCTACAGCGACCCGCGCCAGCGCCAGCTGTTCAAGAACATCATTTACGTCGGTGCGCTGTCGGCACTGCTGGAACTCGACCACAAGGAAATCGAAAAGCTGTTCACCGAGCAGTACAAGGGCAAGGAAGCACTGCTCCAGCCCAATATGAAGGCGCTGCACCTCGGACGCGACTACGCGCTGAAGCACCTGCCCTGCCCGCTGGGCATCCGCCTGCAGCGCTCCGACAACGTTGGTGACCGCATCTTCACCGACGGCAACAGCGCCGCCGCCCTGGGCGCCGTTTACGGCGGCGCCTCGGTCTGTGCCTGGTACCCGATCACGCCGTCTTCATCGCTCGCCGAAGCGTTCATGGGCTATTGCAAGAAACTGCGGGTCGATACCGAATCCGGCAAGAACAAATACGCCATCGTGCAGGGTGAGGACGAACTGGCCTCGATCGGCATCGCCATCGGCGCGGGCTGGAACGGCGCGCGCGCCTTCACCGCGACGTCAGGGCCCGGCATCTCGTTGATGTCCGAATTCATCGGACTGGCCTATTTCGCCGAAATTCCGGTGGTGCTGATTGACGTGCAGCGCGGCGGCCCGTCCACCGGCATGCCGACGCGCACACAACAGTCCGACCTGCTCGCCTGCGCCTATGCCTCGCACGGCGATACCAAGCATGTGCTGCTGTTCCCCGAGGATCCGACCGAATGTTTCGAGCTGACCGCGCAGGCCTTTGATCTTGCAGAACGCCTGCAAACCCCGGTGTTCGTGATGACCGACCTCGACATCGGCATGAACACGCGGCTGTGCCGGCCGTTCGCATGGGATGACAGCAAGGAATACGACCGCGGCAAGGTGATGACCTACGAACGGCTGGAAGCCGGCGCCGATTTCGGCCGCTATCACGACATCGACGGCGACGGCATCCCGTACCGCACCTATCCCGGCACCCATCCGACCAAGGGTGGTTACTTCACCCGCGGCACCACCAAGAACCGTTACGCGCAGTATTCGGAGGCGGGCCCGGACTACGTCGACAACATGCAGCGGCTGATGCGCAAGTTCGACACCGCCAAGACGCTGGTACCCAAACCGCTGCTGTATCCGGCGGACAAACCGGCGCGCTTCGGTGCAATTTTCTACGGCTCGACCAGCCCGGCGATGGAAGAGGCGCTCGACGTACTTTCCGAAAAAGACATCCACGTCAATGCGCTCCGGGTGCGCGGATTCCCGTTCGGCGACGAGGTAAACGATTTCGTGCGTTCACACTCCTGGGTGTTCGTCATCGAGCAGAACCGCGATGCGCAGCTGAAAACCCTGCTGGTCAACGACGGCAAGATCAATCCCTCGCGGCTGATCTCGGTGCTGCATTACGACGGCACACCGATCACCGCACGCTTCATCGTCGACCAGATTTCACAGCACGCCGGCGCCCGCAACATCGTGCCGCTGAAAAAAGCGTCCTGAACCGGACCACGACATCATGACCTATCTAGCCAAACCGAAACTGCATCATCCGTCACTGCCGCGCAACGAAGCGGGCTACACCCGCCGGGATTACGAAGGCAAGATTTCCACTCTGTGTGCCGGCTGCGGCCACGACTCCATTTCGGCCTCGATCATCCAGGCGTGCTGGGAACTCGACATCCAGCCGCACCGGGTGGCCAAGCTCTCAGGCATCGGCTGCTCCTCGAAAACACCGGATTATTTCCTCGGCAATTCGCACGGCTTCAACAGCGTCCATGGCCGCATGCCGTCGGTGCTGACCGGCGCCAACATCGCCAACCGCGACCTGCTCTACCTGGGCGTATCCGGCGACGGCGACTCCGCGTCAATCGGACTGGGCCAGTTTGCACATTGCATCCGCCGCGGCGTCAACATGGTTTACATCGTCGAGAACAACGGCGTATACGGCCTGACCAAGGGCCAGTTCTCGGCCACCGCCAGCAAGGGTTCGAAGTCCAAGCGCGGCGTGCTGAATCCGGATGAAGCCGTGGACCTGGTCGGCATGGCGTTGCTGCTGCGCGCGACCTTTGTTGCGCGCGCATTCTCCGGCGACAAGAAACAGCTGGTGCCGCTGATCAAGGCCGCGATCCAGCATCCCGGCCCCTCATTCATCGACATCGTTTCGCCGTGCGTCGCCTTCAACAATCACGAAGGCTCGACCAAATCCTACGATTACGTGCGCCAGCACAATGCCGCAGTGAACCGCCTCGACTTCATCGAGGGCCGCGAGGAAATTACCGCCGACTACGCCCCCGGCGAAGTCATCAGCATTGCGCAGCACGACGGCTCGATGCTGAAACTGCGCAAGCTGGCGCCGGATTATGATCCGACCGACCGCATCAAGGCGATGAACTATGTCCAGGAACGCGCTGCTGCGGGCGAAATCGTGACCGGACTGCTGTACCTGTCCACCGAGGCTGCAGACCTGCATCAGTACATCAAGACGGTGGACACGCCGCTGAATCAGCTGGGCACGCGTGAATTGTGTCCGGGATCCGCTGCACTGAACAAGATCAACGCCAACCTGCGCTGATACTGCCGGTTTCCGGTCGCCGCGGTGAAAGCCGCGCACGGAAAAATCGTAACCGATTGATTATATTCATAATTATTTGGACTGTCAGGGTCTGGGCTGTGCCGGCTTGATTTTTGTGCGGCGCAGCATCAGAATGCCTGCCTCCCGTTTCCGCGGCCTTCCGGCATGGAAAACGCTACCCTTCTCAAGCAATCCCAGGCTGCACTCACCCTCGCCACTCTCGGCATCGTATTCGGTGACATCGGCACCAGCCCGCTATACGCCGTAAAGGAAACCTTTTCCGCGAGTCACGGCATTCCGCTCGCTGTGGACACCATCACCGGCGGCATCTCGGCCATTCTCTGGGCGCTGACGCTGATCGTGTCACTGAAGTACGTGGTGCTGATCATGCGCGCCCACAACAACGGCGAGGGCGGCATCATGGCGCTGCTGGCGCTTGCATCTTCCGCCTGCCGCAACCATCCCCGACGCCACGCGACCATCCTGCTGGCCGGACTTGCCGGCGCGGCACTGTTCTACGGCGACGCCGTGCTGACGCCGGCAATATCGGTTCTGTCAGCTGTCGAAGGGCTGGAGGTTGGCACCACCGCGCTGAAACCGTACGTGCTGCCGGTCGCCGTCGGCGTACTGATCGGCCTGTTTTCGTTTCAGCGCTTCGGATCTGCACGTGTAGGCGCGCTCTTCGGTCCGATCGCAATCCTCTGGTTCATCGCGCTGGCGGCCGCCGGCATGCACGGCATTGTACAGACGCCGGCGATACTTGCCGCACTCAATCCCCTGCACGCCATTGCTTTTCTCTCTACACACGGTTTTGCATCGTTTCTGGTCCTCGGGGCCGTTCTGCTGGCATTCACCGGCGCCGAGGCCCTGTATGCCGACATGGGTCATTTCGGCAAGGACCCGATCCGCTACGCCTGGTTCGGACTGGTGTTTCCGGCTCTGGCGCTGAACTACCTGGGCCAGGGCGCACTGCTGATACGAGAACCGGGCGCGATAGCCAGTCCGTTCTACCATCTCTATCCGGACTGGGCACTGTATCCGATGGTGGCTCTGGCTACGGCAGCCACGGTCATCGCATCCCAGGCAACCATTTCCGGCGCCTACTCGCTGACCCGCCAGGCGATCCAGCTCGGCTACCTGCCGCGTTTGACGGTACTGCACACCTCAGCCAAGGAAATCGGGCAGGTCTACATGCCAGCCGTGAACTGGACATTGCTGATCATCGTGATTGCAGCCGTTCTCGGCTTCGGTTCGTCATCGAATCTCGCGTCCGCCTACGGCGTTGCAGTTACCGGCACGATGATGATCGATACCTTCCTGACGTTTTTCGTGATTCGCTATTTCTGGAAATACAACCTGGCACTGTGTCTCGCAGCCACCGGCTTCTTCATTACGATCGATCTGGCATTTTTCTCGTCGAGTCTGCTCAAGCTCGGCAGCGGCGGCTGGTTCCCGCTCGCCGTCGGCGCCGTAATGTTTCTGCTGATGCTGACCTGGCACCAGGGCCGGCGCATGGTTATTGAGCGCATGGCCTCTGCAGGCACCCCGCTGCGCGAATTCCTGCACTCGCTACTCGAATATCCTCCGCACCGGGTTCCCGGCACTGCGGTATTCATGGTGGCCAATGCCGATGCAGTGCCGCATGCCCTGCTGCACAACCTCTCGCACAACAAGGTGTTGCATGAGCGCGTGGTGTTCCTGACGGTAATCACCGAAGATGTGCCGTGGGTCCCCTTTGGCGAGCGCCTCGCCGTCAACTCCCTGGGACACGGCTGCTGGCAGATCAGCATCCGTTTCGGCTTCAAGAACAGCCCGGATGTGCCGCACGCCCTGGAGCTGTGCCGCGAGCACGGACTGACTTTCGAGATGATGGAAACTTCGTTCTTCCTCAGCCGTGAAACACTGATCCCGATAGGCAAAGGCAGCATGTCCCTGTGGCGCGAGCGTCTGTTCTCGACCATGGCTCGCAACGCCAGCAGCGTAGTCGAATATTTCAACCTGCCGGCCAACCGGGTGATCGAACTCGGCACACAGATCGAGATATAGGCGCTTCAGCGCCGTACGCCCGGCGTTTCGACTTTCAGGCCACGAGCACGGTCCGCAAGATACAGTTCCAGATTCACGAGTTCGTCCGCGCCAAACGGCGGACGCTCGGCACGCACCCCAAAGTAGCAGGCGCGCAGCCGCCGTTGCAACGAGCCCACGCCCTGCCACTCCAGACGATAGGCTGGATAGGCGTTGCCATGGCCCTCGCTGATGGTTTCAGCAAGCAGGCGGCGCCCGGCGTTGTCCTCATGGCAGTGTTTGCAGGCGAGATTCATCTGGCCTTGCCGGCGGTTGTAAGTCGCACGGCCGTTCTCGAAATACGTGCGATTGGCATCATCGATTTTCATCGCCACCGGCAGGCCGCGCGACTGTCGCGCGACATACGCCGTCAACGCCAGCAGATCTTCGGATTCGTACGCGAGTGGCGCCGCACGCTGATTGCGTTCGCGGCAGACATTGATGCGGCCCTCGAGATTGACGGGCTTGCCCGTAACCTTGTCGACCTGCGGGTAGGTGGCCGCCACGCCGCGCATGCTCTGCGGAGCCTGCTGATGGCAGGTCACGCAGGACTTTCCTTCCGTGCCTGCCGGCGTGCGCCAGAGCTTTTCGCCGCGCGATACCCACAGCATCCCGGGATTGGTGGCGTCGTCGGCCTGCATCGCGCGGACGTCGGCGCTCGCGAAGTCCAGACCGGAGCGTGGACCACGCGCCGCCACATCCGCGCCCGCGGCAACCGCACAATATGCAATCAGCCACAGCGTGGTGACCCCGCGCAAGCGGTGTCGACGTTTCGCAGTCATATCACGCAGGGACATCATTCCGATCACTCTCTAGCG
>JAOUIN010000157.1 GCA_029883965.1 Betaproteobacteria bacterium | reverse complement strand
CATCGCCGAGTGCTTCAACAACATGTTCCGGCTGGAGCGTGCATGCCAGCTTCAGGTAATGACGCTGTCGTGCAACACTGAATTGCAGATGCCGCCGGAAGAAGTCACCAAGTACACCAACAACCTGATGCTGCCGGGTGTGCGCCGCCGCTTCGGCCTGCTCGAATGGCCGGCGCTGCTGCGCAAGCTCGATCGTATCGATCCGTCCTACAAGGACTAATCGATTGCAACGGTATGGGCTTAAGAACACATGCTGCAAAAAAAAGAGCCCCGCGGGGCTCTTTTTTATGTCTGCACCACCCTATTTCAGCAAGCGGATTGCGAACGGATACCGGTAGTGCTCGCCTTTGGATGCCGCAACAGCAGCCAGTATGCAGAACACCAGGTTGACCACCAGCAGTAACGGGAACAGCAGAGCCCCGATCAGTATGAACACGAGGATCCATGCGCCGACAAACGCAATCAGCATGGTGATCTGGAAATTCAGTGCTTCCTTGCCCTGCTCATCGACATAAGCCGACTGATCCTTCTTGATCAGCCAGATGATCAGCGCACCGACAAAACCGGACACGATGCCCAGCAGATGCGCCAGCATGGCCAGGTTGCGGTCATCAGTACTCGGAGTTTGCACCACGGGCTCTTCCATTTAGCGATCCCCCTTATATTCTGCTGCGTTGGCCGCGGATGACGGCAATAACGATTGTGGCATGAGCGTACGCCCGGCGTAAACCGCGTACTATTACAGCCATGCATGAATGGCACCCCCGCTACCGGGCTCCGCTGTGGCTGCCCGGCGGCAACCTGCAGACACTGTACCCGGCGCTGCTGGCACGACACCCGGCTGTCACTTATCGCCGTGAACGCTGGGACACGCCCGACGGTGATTTCATTGATCTCGACTGGACCATCACACGCCCCGCGGAGAGCGCACCGGTCATGGTGCTGTTTCACGGACTCGAAGGCAGTTCCGCCAGTCATTACGCACGATCGCTGATGCACGCTGCGAACCGCCGCGGCTGGCAGGGCGTCGTCGTCCATTTCCGCGGTTGTAGCGGTGAACTGAACCGGCTGCCGCGCGCCTACCACTCCGGCGACAGCGCTGAAATCGACTGGATCCTGCGCCGGCTGCGTTCACGCTATGTCGATGCGCCGCTGTATGCGGCCGGCGTATCGCTCGGGGGCAATGCGCTGCTCAAGTGGCTGGGCGAACAGGGTGCAACCGCCCTGTCCACCGTCAACCGCGCTGCGGCCATCTCCGCGCCGGTGGACCTGACAGCGGCCGGAGCCGCACTGGAAGACGGCTTCAACATGGTTTACACGAGAAATTTCCTCGCGACAATGAAACGAAAATCGCTGCAGAAACTGCGGCAGCATCCCGGCCTCTTCGACGGCGAACGCGTACGCGCCGCACGCACTTTGCGCGAATTTGACGATCTGGTGACCGCCCCCCTGCACGGCTTTCGCGACGTCGATGATTACTGGACCCGCGCCAGCAGCAAACCCGGTCTAGCGCGCGTAGCCGTACCCACGTTGCTGCTGAATGCACGCAATGATCCGTTCCTGCCCGCGTCAGCGCTGCCGCAGGAGGGGGAAATCTCCGCGGCCGTTACCGCCTGCTTCCCGGACGAAGGCGGCCATGCCGGGTTTATGACGGGATCTTTCCCCGGCACATTGGCGTGGCTCCCCGAATTTGCGCTTGGTTTCCTGTCGACACCATGATATATTCATTAACCTGTTGTTTTTATTGGTATTTTTATGCCCGCGTCGAATCCACCACCGGCAGAAATTTTCAAGGCGTACGACATCCGCGGCATCGTCGGCAGCACGCTGACCGCGGCCGGCGTCGAGGCCATCGGTCGTGCCATCGGCAGCGAGGCCCAGGCACGCGGGCGCACCACCGTAGTCATCGGCCGCGACGGCCGCCACTCGGGTCCCGCACTGGCGGCGGCGCTGGCTCGCGGCCTGCAGGCCAGTGGCGTCGATGTCATCGATGTCGGCCAGGTGGCTACACCGATGCTGTATTTCGCCGCGCACGAACTCGATACGCTGTCCGGGGTGATGGTCACCGGCTCGCACAATCCGCCGGACTACAACGGTCTGAAAATGATGCTCGCCGGTGACACCCTCGCAGGCGACGCCATCCAGGCACTGCGCCAGCGCCTGCTCGACAATGACCTGCGCAGCGGTGCAGGAACCTACCGCACGCACGACATCCGCGCCGCGTACCTGCAGCGCATTATCAGCTCGATCAAACTTGCGCGCGCCATGCACATCGCCGTCGATTGCGGCAACGGCGTCGCCGGCGCCACGGCACCGGAGTTGTACGGCAAGCTGGGTTGCACGGTTGAAAAACTCTATTGCGAGGTTGACGGCGATTTCCCCAATCATCATCCCGATCCGTCGCAGCCGAAAAACCTGGCGGATCTCATCACCGCATTGCGCAGCGGACCGGCTGAACTGGGTCTGGCCTTTGACGGCGACGGCGACCGGCTGGGCGTAGTCACCAAGTCGGGCAAGATCATCTATCCCGACCGCCAGCTGATGCTTTTTGCGGCCGATGTGCTGTCGCGCAACCCCGGCGCGGAGATCATATTCGACGTCAAATGTACGCGCCACCTGTTCGGCTGGATCAGCCGCCATGGCGGCAAACCGCTGATGTGGAAAACCGGCCATTCCTTCATCAAGAAAAAATTGAAGGAGTCCGGCGCACCTCTCGCAGGGGAAATGAGCGGTCATGTCTTCTTCAAGGAGCGCTGGTACGGATTCGACGACGGCATGTATGCGGGTGCCCGTCTGCTCGAAATTCTGAGCCGCGCCGCGGACCCCGGCGCCGTACTTGAAGCGCTCCCCGACGCAGTCAGTACGCCGGAACTGCAATGGCAATTGCGTGAAGGTGAAAATTACTCGTTGATGGAAAAGCTGCAGAAAGAGGCGCGGTTTGACGGCGCGCGGGAAATCATCACCATCGACGGCATGCGCGTGGAATACGAGGACGGCTTCGGCCTCGCGCGTCCGTCCAATACCACCCCCATCATCGTGCTGCGTTTCGAAGCCGACGATGAGAAAGCGTTGCAGCGGATACAGCAGGATTTCCGCCGCGCACTGCTCGCCGTCAAACCGGGCGCCGAACTGCCTTTCTAGGGTGCGGGCGGCGTCCTGCCCAGCGCATCCAGCCGCACGAATTCACTGACGCCTTCCACGCGATAACGGCGCATGTCGTGACGCGGGTAATCGCAGATATCGATCGGGCAGCGGTTGCCGCCCACCAGATACACCAGGTCTTCGCGCTGCGGATTGGTCAGCGTATGCGGCGCCGATCCGGCGACGAACCCCATGAAGTCTCCCGGGCCAACGTCGAATTTCTCGCCACCGATCTCGGCGACTCCATGTCCGGACAGGATGTACATCCATTCCTCGTCCTGATGGTGAAAATGATAAACCGTGCTTTCGCGGCCCGGCTCGAGCCGCACCAGATGCACGCCGATGGTCTGCAACCCGGTCGCGTCGCCCAGCGAACGGGTCAGGCGCTGCGCCTCCGGATTGAGCGCATGACGATGCCGGGTCTCCTTAATGTTCTCAATGTCGGATTGGCGCAGCAGTGAACAATCGCTCGACATGGCAAACCCTCCGCAGAAATGCTACAGGCGTTGCTCCACCCACGCGCGCACCGATTGCAGCGCTTCCGGCAACCGGGACGCATCGGTGCCGCCGGCCTGTGCCATGTCGGGTCGTCCACCGCCCTTGCCGCCGACCTGCTGCGCGACATGATTCACCAGTTCGCCCGCCTTGACCTTGGCCGTCAGGTCGCTGGTCACGCCGGCGATCAGCGTCACCTTGCCGGATTCAACAGCTGCGAGCACGATCGCAGCGCTCTTGAGTTTGTCCTTGAGTTTGTCCATCGCTTCGCGCAGGCCCCTGGTGTCCGCACCGTCGATCACGGCCGCGAGCACTTTCGCGCCCTTGATGTCCTCGGCCTGTGTCGCCAGATCGTCGCCCTGGTTGGCGGCGAGCTTCGATTTCATGCGCGCGAGTTCCTTCTCGAGGCTGCGCACGTTGTCCATGATCTGCGTGATCTTCTGGCCCACTTCATGCGGCGAGGTGCGCAACGCAGCGGCTGCGCCCGCGAGCTTCTGCTCCTGCTCCTGCACCCAGGCCAGCGCACGGTCACCGGTGGTGGCCTCGATACGACGGATGCCCGCGGCAACTCCGCCCTCGGACACCACTTTGAAGAAGCCGATGTCCCCGGTGCGCGCCACATGGGTGCCACCGCACAGTTCGCGCGAACTGCCGATATCGAGTACGCGCACCTCGTCACCGTATTTCTCGCCGAACAGGGCCATTGCCCCGTGCTTGACTGCATCGTCGAACTTCATGATCTGCGCCTCGGTGGCGGCGTTGGCGAGGATTTCGGCATTGACCATGGCTTCGACCTGACGCATCTGCTCGCCGGTCATCGGCTCATTGTGTGAAAAATCGAAGCGGGTCTTGTCGGCATCTACCAGCGAACCCTTCTGCTGCACATGCGGTGCGAGAATTTCGCGCAAGGCCTTGTGCATCAGATGGGTCGCGGAATGATTGCGCATGGTGCGCGCCCGCCGCACGGCGTCCACGCGTGCCGCGACGTGATCCCCGACGCTGAGCGTTCCCGTATCGAGATTGCCGTGATGCCCAAACACGTCTGACTGGATTTTCAGCGTGTCGGCCACCACAAAGGTGCCGTGGTCACTGACCAGTTCACCGGCATCGCCAGCCTGGCCACCCGATTCAGCGTAGAACGGCGTGCGATCGAGCACGACCACAGCCGATTCACCCGCATTGATCGCCGGTACCGCGCTGCCTTCGCGGTAAATCGCAATGACCTTCGCATCATCGACGGCCAGCGTATCGTAGCCATGAAATTCCGTCTTGGCACCCTTGTATTCAACAGATGCGCCCATCTGAAATTTCGATGCCGCGCGGGCACGTTCGCGCTGCTGCTCCATCGCCGCCTCAAAACCGGCGTAATCCATCATCACGCCGCGCTCGCGCGCAATATCCGCGGTCAGGTCCACCGGGAACCCGTAGGTATCGTAGAGCTGGAACACGGTCTCGCCGTCGAGCATCTTGTCTTCACGCGTGAGCGCACCTTCGAGCACTTTCATGCCGTGCTCCAGCGTCTCGGCAAAACGCTCCTCTTCCTGCTTCAGGACCTGTATCACACGATCCTGCACCTTCGGCAGTTCGGGATAGGCTGCGCCCATCACCTTCGCCAGGTCGGGTACGATCCTGTGGAAAAACGCCTTGGTCTGCCCGAGCTTGTAGCCGTGGCGGATTGCGCGACGGATGATCCGGCGCAGCACATAACCCCGCCCCTCATTACCCGGAATCACTCCGTCGACGATCAGAAATGCACAGGCGCGGATATGGTCTGCAATGACTTTCAGCGAATTGCTGGTCAGGTCCTTGCTACCGGTCTCGCGTGCCGCGGCCTTGATCAGCGCCTGGAACAGGTCGATCTCATAGTTCGAATGCGCCCCCTGCAATACGGCGGCGATACGCTCGAGTCCCATGCCGGTGTCCACCGACGGCTTGGGCAGC